>CAKMKB010000143.1:0-2816 GCA_927435965.1 uncultured Clostridia bacterium | reverse complement strand
TATCTGAACCTTTCAGTCTATTACAAGGAAATGAAAATGTATACTGAAGCAATCCAATGGTTGGATAGAGGGATTGACAAAAATCCTGAAGAAGCTTTCTTATATTATCATAGAAGTTGCCTGTATCTCTTGACTGACAATAAAGAAAAAGCAATCTTAGATGCTAAGACTGCTTGTCAGCTTGATGATTTTTTCATTGATTATATTAACAAAGATGAAGATTTAAATGAACTAGCAGACTATTTAGACAAATAATCTCTACCTGCTTTTATCTGCCTTTCGACCTCCTTCACTGCTGTTCCTCCATAAGAATCCCTTCGATCTACACAGGCTCTAGCCGATAAATCAGGAATCATGTTATTCGTTAATACCGGACTGATGTCATTAAGATTCTCGTCTTTAATCTCATCCAGTCCTATTTTATTTAACTCGCAAAATTTAACCATTTTGCCAACTATTTCATGAGCTTCTCGAAAAGGCATGCCTAATTTTACCATATTCTCAGCAATATCTGTAGCAGCCAGAAAACCTTTGTCTAAGTGTTTACTGATTTCTTCTGATTTGAATTTTGTATTTTCCAGCATCTTAGCAAATATTTTCAGAGATATTCTCAAAGTATCAATTGTGTCAAACAAAGCAGCCTTATCTTCCTGAAAGTCTTTGTTGTAAGCCAAGGGTGTTCCTTTCATAACTGTCAGCATTGAAACCAAGTTTCCATAAACCCTACCTGTTTTTCCTCTAATCAATTCTGCAATATCCGGATTCTTCTTTTGAGGCATTATACTGCTACCGGTACAAAAGGCATCATCAATATCTATGTAGTTGAACTCCTGTGAATTCCAGATGATAAACTCCTCAGCAAACCTACTCAGATGCATGATACAAATGGCAGCATCGCTTAAAAACTCCAAAACAAAATCTTTATCTGAAACAGAATCCATGGCATTCTCGCTTATGTTGCTAAAACCTAAAAGCTCGGTGGTTCTCTGTCTGTTAATACTGATAGTCGTGCCTGCCAATGCCCCAGATCCTAATGGATTGTAATCCATCCTTTTTAGGCAATCTTCCACTCGCTCTAAATCTCTCTTGAACATCTGGAAATAAGCCATCAAATGAAAGCCAACTGTTACAGGTTGAGCATGCTGTAAATGGGTAAACCCAATCATAATATCAGCTCTATACTCATTTGCTTTTGAAAGAATGACTTCCAGTAGTATTTTGATTTCTTCTATAATACCCTTTAGCTCTTTTCGCATGAACAATCTCGTATCAAGAGCTACCTGATCATTTCTGCTTCTTGCGGTATGAAGCTTCTTTCCGACTTCTCCAATCTCTTCTATCAATAAGGTCTCGACTGTCATATGAATATCTTCAAGTCTGGTAGAGAATTCAACTTTATTCTCTGAAATCAACACTCTAATTTTTTCAAGAGCATTTATGATCAACTCGGCTTCAGCCTTTGTTACTATCTCTTGCTCAGACAACATTGTCACATGTGCTATACTACCGTCGATATCCACATCATATAATCTTTTATCCAACTCAATCGAAGCATTGAACTCTTCCATGAGTTTATCCATGCCTTTTTCAAATCTACCGCTCCATAAATTAGCCATCACTACCTCCTGTATCTGGATCATGCAAATATTTCTTAAGAATAAAAGCGAACCACACAACCAGTATAATCCCTTTAAAAATACTGGTTAAACTGATGCTCCACCAAACGCCATTCAGTTCTAGGAATGTTTTGGACAAAAACAATGCTATTGGTATTCTCGCAGCATTGAATGCTATACTCACCAATGCAGGAGGTTTTGTTCTTCCCATTCCTGCAAACGCTCCTTGGGTGGTTATTTCGATACACATAAACAATTGGGAAACTCCCAGTATCTTTAGATAAGAGCTTCCTAGTTCTATTGCCTCAGCTTCAGGTATGAATATACCCATGATTACTCGTGAAAAAACAATCAGCAATATACTTGTGAAAACACCAAATACGGTCATAATTCGAATCGCTGTCAGATAACCTGACTTGACGCGTTCTTTTTCTCCAGCGCCAAAATTCTGTCCGACAAACGAGCTCAACGAGGAAGAAAATCCCTCTGATGTACGCCATGATATAGATTCTATCTGCCCTCCAACCCGCTGAATAGCAATTGCTAGCGGTCCCCAGAAAGCGACAATCCTTGCTAGCGTCATTGTGAAAAAAGTAAAGAATATGCTATGTAAACTGATCGGTAAACCTATCTTGACATTCTCAATAATCTCTTTTAAAAACAGCCTTTGAAATAGCTTGGTTTTCAAAAATCCGAAGTTTCTTTTCCTTGTAAAGACAACATATATAAGGGTCACTGTTATCTGGGCGATCAGTGTTGCAATCGCTGCCCCTCTTGCTCCCATAGCAGGTATGACTCCAAGACCAAATATCAGTATGGGATCTAATATAATATTGGTAGTCAATCCTACCATATTTACTTTGAAAGGAAACTCGCTATTTCCACTGCCTATGATAATACCTGAAAACACTTCATTAATAAAAGCGAAAAATATGGCAAAAACAACAATCTGAAGATATTTCACAGCCATTTCATTAACGTACGCATCGTCTATATTAAAAAAACCTATCAGTTTATATCTAAAAAAATAAACCAATAAGGTGTAAAGAAACCCAAGTATCATTGCACTTTGAAGCCCTGCGGCACTGTAGGTTGAGGCTGATGCCATATCATTTTTGCTTTTATCAATGAAGTGTTTTCAGGTATTATTATAGGCAGTGGGAATAGCGAGTTTCCTTTTAAAGTCAACATGGTAGGATT
>CAKMKB010000142.1:0-2225 GCA_927435965.1 uncultured Clostridia bacterium | reverse complement strand
AATTGTACAACCTTCGTCATTGGAAGAAGCCTATGAGTACTTGGCAAATCATCAGAAGGCAGTCATTATTGGTGGCGGTGTATTTTTGAAGTTGCAGAAACGAGAGGCTGAGCTTGGAATTGATCTTTCCAAACTTCTTTTGTCTTATCTCAAAGAAGAGGATAATGAATTTCACATTGGTTCCATGACTACACTGAGAGATATTGAAACAAGCAACATCCTGCCACAGTGCATGGTAGAGTCGGTCAGGCAGACCGGTGGTGTGGGTCTTAGAAACATGGTAACTATCGGTGGCAGTGTATGTGGGAAATACCCATTTTCAGACATCAATACAGCACTATTGTCACTAGGAGCAAGGCTTATCTTTTTCAAAAAAGGCGAGATTTCAATGGAAAGATTTTTGAGTGAAAATTATGTATTGAATGATATTCTTACATCGATTGTTGTGCCAAAGGCTGCATACTCCACCTGCAGATATTTCAAGCATACCTACACAGATTTTTCTCTGGTTAATATAAGCGTAGCTTCAGGAGATAAAGTAAGGATTGCTGTCGGCGCAAGGCCGGGTAGATCGGTGATTGTTCCAGATATCGACACCGGACAAACATCAGAAGAGTTGCTTGCCCAAATAGAATTCAAAGATGATATAAGGGGAAGCGGAGCCTATAGGAGACATATCGCCGAAGTCATGTTGACAGAGATATTGGAGGAGGGATTGTTATGGAAGTAATGCTGACAATCAATAACCAAAAGCGCAACCTGCTCATTGAGCCCGATGAGTTTTTGTTGGACACACTCAGAAATGCTGGCATAAAAAGTGTTAAGAGAGGCTGTGATACAACATCTTGTGGAATGTGCTCAATATCAGTTGATAATAAGCTTGTTAATTCTTGCTCTTATTATTCCATAAGAGCGGTTGGAAAAGAGATACTGACAGTAGAGGGTATTTTGAAAGAAGCGGAGTTGATAGCTGATTTCATCACAGCTGAGGGAGCTGAACAGTGTGGATACTGTTCTCCCGGTCTTGTCATGGCAATTCATACAATGAAAAATGAGCTTGAAGAATTTACTCTGGATAGTATCAAGCATTATCTTGCAGGGAATTTTTGCAGATGCTCAGGCTATGAAGGACAGCACAGAGCTATACTTAAGTATCTGGAGGTGAAATAAATGGGTGTAAAGAAATCAATTCCCAAGATTGACGGGAAAGGGCTTGTTACTGGAAAGCCAGCCTACACTAATGATTTAAGCCCGGAAAACTCATTGATTGTTAAGGTGCTGAGAAGTCCACATGCATACGCGGAGATTATGGACATTGACGTGGAGGAGGCCGAAGCAATTGAGGGTGTGAAGTGCATACTCACCTATAAGAACGTACCGACTGGAATGTTCACAAGAGCTGCCCAAGGTTATCCGGAACCGTCGCCATATGACAAGAGGATACTGGATAAATATGTAAGGTATGTAGGAGATGAAGTAGCTGCTGTAGCAGGTATTGACGAAAAAACAGTTGATAGGGCTCTCGATGCCATCAAGGTGACCTACAGACAATTGAAACCGATAATAGATTTTGAAAAAGCCAAAGACGCAGATGTTCTAGTCCATGATCACGACAGAACCTGCAGTCTGTTTGACATAGGGCATGAACCGGAGCGAAATCTGGCATCCAGCTATCAGATGGAAATAGGAGATGTGGCGGAAACATTAAAGCAATGTGATGTTGTGCATGAAGGAACCTACTACACGGAAGCAAATTCACACTGTATGGCGGAGCCTCATTCCTCGTCAGCGTATTTGGACCTTCAAGGGAGACTGACAATCATGTCGTCTACCCAGGCCCCATTTCACATCAGAAGGATTCTGGGAAAAGTTTTGGTGATGCCAATTTCAAACATTAGAGTAATTAAGCCTAGGATTGGTGGTGGTTATGGCGGCAAGCAGGCCGTCCATGGTGAGTTTTTCGTTGCACTGACAACACTCAGGACCAAGCTGCCATCCAAAATGATATATTCTAGAAAAGAGGTCTTTCAGTCTACCTATACCAGACATGCAACCAGAACTGAGATGAAGATAGGCGCTATGAAGGACGGTACCATAAAAGCCATTGATATGAATGTTTTGTCAAATACAGGCGCATACGGTGAGCATGCCTTGACGGTTTTGATGGTAATCGGCGCCAAGTCGTTGCCGTTATACAACAAGGTTGATGCAGTAGCATTCCGGGG
>CAKMKB010000141.1:0-12122 GCA_927435965.1 uncultured Clostridia bacterium | reverse complement strand
TGGTGATTTTTTCTTCATAAACCCATAGAAAGCGAATGTTGTCGCCAGAGTCAAAGCTATAAAAGGTATTTGTCCATAGGATATCGATTTTATCAACACGCCAATTACTGCAAATATAATGCCTACTGTTTGAAGCTTATTCAATCTTTCTTTAAGGATCACAACACCAATCAATGTGAAAATCAAAGGATTTATATAATATCCAAGACTGGCCTCTATAACATAACCGTTATTGACTGACCATATGAATAATAGCCAATTGATGGCAATTGCGAATGAAGGTCCTAAGGCTGCCAACCAATTGTTCTTATCCTTCAGAAGTTTAGTGAAAAATCCCCACTCCCCTCTTAGTCTCAATAGTATTGCAACCACTAAAAAAGACCAAAAAACCCGCTGAGTGAATATTTGATACGGGCTGATGGCGCTGACTGTTCTCCAATAAAGTGGCAGCAATCCCCACATAACAAAGGCAGATCCGCCATATATTAATCCCTTTACATATTCTTTCCGATCCATATAATCCTCTTAATTATTGGGTATTGCTCGTTTGATGTTTTAAATTATTACATTCATTAATCTTATCATAATTATTGGGCATCCACAACTGCTACTGCTCTTATTGATATTCCGTCACTGTTTTTGTTTTTCAACGGCAGCATGATGATATCGAAGAATGGAAATTTAATGTCACCGAGATTGGTTAGATTCTCCGTGATGGTTCCACCCTTACTGAAGACCGCATGATGGTTTTCAAAGGTTGTGGTATCGACAGGATCAATCGAAATAGCATCCACACCGAAGCCTTTTATGCCAAGGTTCATTAACCAGTTAACATGCTCAAGTGGCAAAATCGGAAAGTCTATAAAATATCGCTTTTCTTCCCAGTAGTCACTCCAACCCGTGTAAATAATTATAAAGTCGACATCTTCCAATTGAGGTTTTAATTGAATCAGAGTGTCTAAATCAGGTATCCCTTCTCTTAAGTCCAATAAAAATGCCTTTCCAAAGAAATGCTCAATAGGGAATTCATCAAGGGTCATCCCGCCTTTGACCATATGCGCCGGTGCATCCATATGAGTGCCTGTATGGGAATAGAAACTGATCTCAACTTCAGCAAAACCATCTATATCTACTGTGTTCTTTTGTTTGATTTTCGGTGCACCTGTTCCCGGATAGAAAGGCATGTTTTGTTCTATCGTATGTGTTAGATCAATATACATGAATATCCTCCTTTATTTTCATCACATCATTTTGGGTATTAGAGATTGTATCATTGTAACATGGTTATGAGTCATTTTCCAGTTGAATTATTGAAATTATCCACCTTAAGACTGAGATTAAAACACCCTTGAGACCTAATGAAAAGGAGCCCTTAGACCGTTAATTAATTTTATCACAAAGGTTATAATAAGTTCAAGAAGTTGCAGAAGGAGTACAACCTATGGAAACCACATTCAACAAGAATAAAGAAAACGAAGAAGCAACCAAAAAAACGGAGGTAAATAAAATGGCTCATGCTATAGCAATCATAAATAGAAAGTTATCTTTATCAATCAGGAATATATTACCAACTTTTACAGTTAAAAAATCTGAGAATGATATTGAACAGATTTTACTGATGCAGCAAGTTGAAAAAGACAGAGATAGAATTAAACAGTCATATTACGATCATGGCCCTTACTTGAGATAATAACAAATCTTAATCAAGCCACAGAACCACACTACAGTTGGAACTTTCCCTCCCCTGCAATGTGGTTCTTATTGTTTTTATATTCACATATCATCTGTCAAATGGTGTTTGTTTGCGTAGACTGCTACTTTTGTTCGATCTTCCAATTCAAGCTTCGATAAAACATTACTGACATGTGTCTTGACCGTTTTAACACCTATGAACAAAGTTTCTGCTATTTCTTTATTAGTTTTACCCTTTCCGATTTCCTTCAAAACCTCCATCTCTCTTTCTGTCAAGGTTTCATGTTTAGCGGTTTTTTTTCGACTGTTAGCTAGCATAACCTGTCCTACTTTTCCTTCTAGAGTCGATTCACCTTCTCTTGCCTTTTTGATTGCCCTTACGATATCCTCGGCTTTTGATGTTTTCAAAAGATAACTGAATGCACCTGCATCCAAGGCTGGCATCACTTTGTCTTCTTCGATAAAACTGGTAAGTATGATTATTTTTGAATCCCATGACATTTTAGAAAAAGATTCCGTGATTAGCTTAGTTGCTTCTATTCCGTTCATCTCGTCCATCACCAAATCCATCAATATCACATGAGGTCTCAATGCTAGTGCCATCTCGACACCCTCTTTTCCATTGCTTGCCTCTCCCACCACATCAATTTCATCTTCTGTGGAAAGATAGGCACTCAGTCCCATTCTTACCATTTCATGATCATCTACAATCAAGACTCTTATTCTATTATCCATTAATGAAAATACCTCCTTTAAGATTTAAAAATACTTTGCACGCCTACCGGGACGCGAACCTCAATGCGTGTTCCTTTATTAGGAAACGATATGACGTCAAATCTTCCACCCATTTCTTCTATACGTTCTCTCATTGTGGCCATACCATAGGATGATTTTTTACTATCAGATGATTCAATTCCTATGCCGTTATCCTCTATCATTAGTGTAAGAACTTTATCCTTCTGGAAAAGCTTAATCGAGAAACTGGATGCTTTTGAGTGTCTGAGTATATTGGATATAGCCTCCTGTGTCACCCTGAACACATTGTTCTCTATCCCAGGAGTTAGCCCTTCGATGTTATTAAGATCTGTATGTATTGTAATGTTCTCATGCTTCAAATCCAATTCATCCAATAGTTTCTGTATACCATCCTTGAGGCTGTGATTCTCTAGATTGACTGGTCTCAGATGCATAATCAGTGCTCTAAGCTCTTGTTGAGCATTGCTGACCATTTTTTCAATTACTGTGAAATATTTTTTTGCCTCTTCTGGTTTATTGTCTATCATTTTTGATGTTGCTGATACTGTCGTACTGATAGCAAATAATTGCTGACTAATAGCGTCATGAAGTTCTCTAGCAATTTTTCGCCTTTCCTCCGATGAAGCTGCTTCTTCTGCACCTTCCATCAATTCCTTGTTTTCATTGATTAGCCGCTGTAGAGATTCTACCTGCTTTTCTGTTCTCTGAGCCATCCGATTAAACTGCTCACTTATTTCTTCCAACTCCATATAACCTTTCACATTAAGGCGATACTCAAGTTTTCCTCTTGATAGCTTTTCATTGGCATCTCTAATGGCCTGTAGCTGGTTTTTCAGAGACCTACCTACGGGAACACCAATGATATAAGTGACTACCAAGGAAGATAAACATCCTATGATGATAATTAATATGAGTACAATAAAATAAGATGGAGAAAAGAAATCAAATCCTAAAGCTCTGATCAAAAAATCACTTTTTAGCCCTTCGGACAACAAAAGACTGAGGATTAATATCCCCAGAATCATTAACACAATTGATGAGAAAGCTGTCATCAAAAACTTTCGGACAATGTTATACTGAACGCTTTTCCCTTCCATTGGTTTCGTTAAGAAATCTCTGATTTGCCACATATCGCATCACGCTCTCTCTTAGGCTGTATTGTTGTCTATTACCCTATCTTCTGATTGATATGTCACCGATATTCAATGAAATATGCATCTTCAGCTTTTTAAATGCATCATCGAATTTTTCACTTCGATAACTCAAAGTGTTTGATACTCCGGATTTTTTTGCTTTCGAATTATTCGCGAACTCTTGTTCCTGTCCAAATATATCGATACTACCTACTCTCACGGAAGCAGTAATTTCTACAGCCAGATCTTCAGGTAGAATCACCTGAATATCACCAACCCAACCTGAAAGATTCAGAACAGACAATCCATCTTCCAATAATGCTGTTGTCAGATCCACATAGATTTCTCCAACACCAATATTATGGCTACTGTCCTCCAACGCCCAGGGCTCATCTCCTAATCTTAGATCTCCTACAGCATTAAATCCACCTTTGTTTAATTTTATGCCTTGAAAATTCTGTTCACTTTGAATTTCAGAATCACTGAACTCGAAAAAAATAATTCTTATACCAAGAAATATGATGAAAAGTCCAGCTACTACGCTCCACAAGCTTATGCTTTCATCAAACAATAGATTGATACGATTCTCTAATAGCACCAATCCGACAATCATCATTGATGTAGATCCATAAATCTTATTGAACTTTTTATTTGAAGTAGCTTTTGTTAGAATAGCATCCACTAAATGGTACAGTGCCCACACTATTATCACAACTGGCCAATAATTGAACAATATATTTTTTGAACCAAAAGGCATCATGCCAAAATTGGACAGTAGATACAATCCTCCAACAAGCACCAGTATGGTTCCAACTAGGGTTTTATTAATTTTGAGTGTCATTGCACCCGTCTCCCTTACCTAAACTATTATTTGGTAATTAAAGTATATGCTAATATATGTCCGATTGCTATAACCTAGGGACGGTTTCCGTCTCCGCCTTAAGGCGGAGATCAAAGTAACAAGTATCAGACCAACTTGAAGCTTGAAACATATTCCATTGTTTCTATGTTATCTTTTGACTTATCTATTGTCCATTCGCCTTTAACGCCCATTTCATCACAAGTCATCTGAAAATGACACATGGCTATTCCCAAGTCTATTCTTTGCATGTCAAAACCCATGGCGTTTCCTGCGTAGTTTGGTGTTCTCTTGAGATAAAACTGATAGAGTGATTTATCCTCAGAAATCAAAACACGCCAAGGTTGTTTGTTAGATGCTGATGGTCCTATTCGTACCATTTCCAACGGCTCATTCAAGATACCTTCCATCGTCTGATGCATAGGATGTGAAAAATCATCCAAATAAAAAAGGTCTTTCCATGGCAGTCTCTGATCAGCTTTAACCAGTATTCGCATGGTCTTTTGCTTGATGCCTTCCTTGTTTTTAGGATATCCAACTGGTGTTATACTCGGAATAATTTCGCCTTCTTCCAAGGATATCTCATTATTCAGGAGTTTCCTATCAAATGTCCCTCCAAGCCAACAGGTTCCCAATCCCAAGTCCGTTAGAAAAAGAATCATCTTTTCCATAACATAACCGAACTCAACCATATTTGAGAGAGTGTTATCAACACAACCGGCTATGTAAGCCTGTGGATTGACTATAATGCCATAGGTTCCTATCTTTAAACCCTTTCCACTATCGTTGTCATCAGCAAAAATCAGTTCCAGTCTGATTTCTGTCCCAAATGGTCCGATTCTGTTCTCTTTTGTATTTATATATTCTCTGATTTTGTCGCAATCATCTTCACTTATTTTTTTGCTCTCATAGGTTCTTACTGATTTTCTTTTTTTGATGACTTCTGTCACAGCTTTCATTTTTTAGCCTCATCGAATTCTTTTTTTATCTGTTCAAGCAACTCGTTATCCATAATAACATTTGCACCTGTCATAGACAAAGCCATGACTGTCTTAGTCATATTCACCACAGCAGTCTTGGTGAGAGTAGCTTCAGCAAATTCCCGAGTATGTACAGGTATGTCAACTCCTTCTTCGCATATGCCGAATTTGGGATGGATAGTCGGGCAAACCTGACTGACATTTCCAACGTCGGTGGATCCCATCATATCTTCTGCCGGTTTTACTTTAGTGATACCGGATAAACCTAGATTGCTGACAAATAAATCTTGAAGTGTCTTATTGCTGACCAAATTGTCAAAGCTTTCTTCGTAGTTTGTTATTTCCAATTGAGCTCCAGCAGCCAATGCTCCTGCACGAGCACAGTTTTTAACCTTTTCTGAGAGCTCTATCAAATATTGCTTGCTGGATGTTCTGACATAGAATTCAGCAATAGCCAATTCGGGTACAATATTGGCGGCTTCTCCTCCAGCTCTAATAATACCATGAATTCTCGCTTCAGGTAGTGTATGCTGTCTTAATGCATTGATTGAATGGAAGGTCGCAAGGCAAGCGTCCAAGGCATTTATTCCTTTTTCAGGAGCTGCCGCAGCATGAGCAGTCTTTCCTCTAAAAGTAAACTGAATGGCTTCCATTGCCAACGACGATCCGCTTTCAGAGAAGTCCGAATAGGGATGAGCACTCATAGCTACATCCAGATCGTCAAAGGCGCCCATGTTCGTCATTTTGACCTTTGCTCCGCTGGTTTCTTCTGCAGGTGTTCCGAAAACCACAACCTTTCCGCCTATTTCATCAACGAGCTTAGAAAGAACTATTCCCGCACCTGTACTGACTGCACCCAGGATGTTGTGACCGCAACCATGACCAATACCTGGTAAGGCGTCATATTCCGCCAGATATCCCACAGTTGGTCCTTCTTTTTGTCCCTTGTACTCCGCTTTGAAGGCAGTATTCATTCCCAGATAGCCTTCCTCGACTTTAAAGTTATGTTTTTCCAATAATTCTATATGGGCTTTTGAGGATTTATATTCATCATAGCCCAGTTCCGGATTATTGTAAATATATAGACTCAACTCCTCAAGCTCATTTTTTATATCGTTTGTCAATGATTCAATTCTTTCTATCATCTTTGCTCCTTTAGTTTGATTTATTCCACCCATTGGATAATTTCACTCATTTGACGTCTTGTCTTAGGTCGGGGTTCTTTGTCCCGATATCCGAATGCAGCCATAACGGATACACCCAGTTTGCCATCTTCTAGCAATCCCTCTTCGGTCAAAATTTTCTGCACCTTGTCAAAGCTGAATCCCTCTATAGGGCAAGAATCAATCCCAATCTGAGCTGCTGCAGTCATCATGTTGGCAAGTGCTATATAGGTTTGTCTGCACGCCCAATCAAACATGGTTCGCTCGTTATCCAGCAGATGAAGATCATCTTCTTGGAAAGTCTTATATGTTTGTATTTTCTCAGCAAATAACTCATCAGAAAACTGCCTTATTTCCTTCATTTGGTAGGCGAAATATTCAGTGTCATATTTTGTATCTGTCATTGTTCTGGCTAAGACAATAATAAAATGGCTAGCTGATGGAAGCTGTTTAACAGCTCCCCAAGACACCTGAGCCAATTTTTGCTTTAAATTGTCATTCTTTATTACCAAGAATTTCCAAGGTTCGAGTCCCATGGAGCTTGGAGACAATCTGGCTGTTTCCAGTATGAAACTAAAATCATCATCAGAAATTCTTTTACTAGGGTCAAACTCCTTAGTCGCATGCCTGAACTGAAAAGCTTTGATAATTTCCTGCTTTTTTGTTTCATTGTTATCCATTTGGCACCCTCCTCTATTTCTTCAATAACCCAATTTTTCTAAAAAACACACCGACGTCGTCCCTAGTCTTATCCATCAACATTTTACCGCAGCGCTCCGTCCAGGTTTCTGTGATTTTCCCATTTGTTCGGTCTATATAGTAACTTTTGACGACCTCATCGTATTCGCCAATCAAACGTTCTTGCTGACTCTCATCATAAAAATCAACCTTGCAAATTTCTTCTTTCGGGAGTCTTGGTTTTAGCTCAGGCGCGTCATCGGGATATCCCAGGCACAATAAATACAGCGGTGCTACCATATCCGGAAGTTCAAAGGTTTTCGACAGTTTTTCCACATTGTTTCTTATTCCGCCTACAGCTACGCCACCTAGTCCCAAGCTTTGTGCAGCTATGAACGCCTTTTGCATAGCGAGGGATGCATCTACAACTGCGACAGTGTAGCACTCGGTGTTGCTGAACACTTCCTTGTCCACGCCTTTGTAATACTTACTCCCTCTGTGCAAATCTGCACAAAACAATAGTACTAGAGGTGCAGTCTTAATCCACTGCTGCCCTCCTGATACTACGAAAAGAATCTCTTTTTTCGATGGGTCTCTCACTTCGATAATTGTATAGGCTTGATAATGGCTGGAAGTTGGTGCCATCTGAGCACATCGGATAATGATGTCCACAGTTTCCCGGTCTATTGGTTTATTTTGATATTTCCTGATAGATGTGTGGTTCAAAAGCATTTTTATCGTTTCATTCATTGCATGTCTCCGTTTTATTTTGACTTTTTCCTGCATATACTACAGATAGTTTACCACAGCGTTATTACATCTATCAACAGGGTTCTTGGGTTCAGGTGGAGTTTAAAACGCCATCTGAACCTTAGAAACCGTTATCCAGGGACTCTACTGTGCTTAACTCCCACTTGTAGAAGGGGGAGTCTTAGCACTGTTAGTCATCGGATCAAATTTTATGTCCATCTGATACAGTGTATGGAATGGTTATGATAAACCGACTTCCCTTACCCAGATCAGATTCGACATTTATTGAGCCTCCCAATGCCTCAACATTTTCTTTGGCGATATAAAGTCCCAGTCCCTCTCCTGAGGACTTATGGGATTCGCCGCTGTGATAGGCGTCAAATATTTTAACAATCTCTTCTTTTGGTATGCCAATCCCACTATCTTCAATGTCTATGATAAGTCGATTTTGAAGCGTTTCATATTTAATAGTTACCATTCCATTTGCCTCTGTGAATTTATAGGCATTTGTCAAGATATTATAGATGCTTTGACTAAGTCTGTATTTGTCTGACCTAATGTAAATCTTTTTTATTGATAGCAGATCCAGTCCAATGTTCTTTTTATCAAATTGAACCTTGATTCCGGATATAATCTGACTTATCAGCTGATGAAGCTCAAATACTTCAACGTTAAGAACAATCTCGTCTTTCCCGATATCAACAATGTTGCTCAAATCAGAAATGATAGATGTCAGATTTTCAATCTGAATTTCACATGTTTTTATTTCGTCATGGGTCATTTCGACAATTCCATCATCTATGGCTTCCAAATGGTTTTTTAGTATGGTCAGGGGTGTTCTAGCCTGATGAATCAGTTCATCCACAAATCTCTTTCTTGCCTTTTGCTTCATTTTTAGACGTGTATTAAGGGCTTCAAGGCTTGTCTGAATAATTCTGATCTCTTTGATTCTCGATGTTTTCCTTTCAAATTCTTTTCCCAGATCAACTCCCATTGCCATTTCTGCAGTATTAGCCAGATCAGTGCTAAGAACCTTGCTAATTTTGGAACCTGTCACTACGATAAATATCAAAACCAGCCCGAAAGAAATAATGCTATAAGTTATCAGTGCTGCTTTAAACATTCTCGTTCCAAATGAATTTCCAATTGAACTATGCCTGGTGATGGTAATTTTTCCTAGTAATACGCCGTTATCAATAATATCGAGAGTCTCTGTTTCATTCGTGAAAGACCCCATCATTCTGCTCATCATGTTGCCTCTCATCATATTATTAATTGTTTCAACAGGTTCAGCCACATCTGCCAATAAATCAAGATTCCTGTCGTATAATCTGATTCTTATAATGGGGTCGCTAAGATGTGATTCAAGTTGGACTTCAATCTGTTCATGCGAATATTCATAATCTTTTAAGACCCTTTTAGAATAGTCAATTATCTGAGTAAAATGATCTTCGTACTTTTCTTCTGTATAATTAACAAAATATCTGTTAATTAGAAGGCTGAATATAAATGAGTTCACTGCAACAGATATGATAGCTGTTAGAATCAGAGCAATCAACCATTGCTTTCTGATCGTCATTATTGCTCACCTCCAAATATATAGCCTGCGCCATATTTTGTGATCAGATATCGGGGATTTTTAGAGTCCACCTCAATTTTTTGCCTTATTCTTTTTATATAGCTATCCACATTTCGATCATAGCCTTCATATGAATTGCCGAATGCCAGTTCTATCAGTTGATCTCTATTTAATACCTGGCCCTGATTCTTAAACATAACAAGCATGAGGCTATACTCCGCGGATGTCAGTAATATTTCGTCATCATTGCGGTATAGCTTCATGCTATGTGTGTGCAGTTTTAAATCTCCACAAGTGTATACTATTTCCTGCTTGTCATGATAAATCCTGTTAATTAGTGTCTGTACACGCTTTACCAGTTCTTTGACACTAAATGGTTTGACAACATAATCATCCGCTCCGGTGTCAAATCCCTTTAGTCTGTCTTCTTCATCTTGTTTGGCGGTAAGCATGATGATAGGGATCTCGGATATTTTGCGTATTTCTCGCAGGACATCATAACCATCAATACCCGGAAGCATAATATCCAAAATCATCAGATGTATTGTTGTGTTATTGAAAATACTCAATGCCTTGAATCCATCCTCGGCTATATAAGTATTGAACCCTTCCTTATCAAGATATTTCAGAACAATCCCACTGATTTCAGGCTGGTCTTCTACTATCAAAATGTTGTATCTCAAAATAATCACCCTGCCTTCATTATACTATAAATCATTAGAAGACAGTACATTTTTAAAGCTCAACATCCTACTCCAGTATGTTTTTTCGTTTCAGGTACTCTTCCTCTGTTATTTCACCTTGTGCATATTTCATCTTCAACATCTGCAATGCCTCATTATCTCTTTTCCCTTTTCCAGTTCCGGTTTTTTTGGTAAAATAGACTACCCCTATGACTACAGCTGCAACAACTATAATCAGTAAAGCGCCGCCAAAACCACCACGCATCATTCCCGCACCACGAAAACAATTATCTAATACGCCAAATCCTCGTTCATACATCATTTATATATCCTCCTTTATTTCTTAATCAGACTTATCATTTTCAGATAAGTCGCATCGTCTATTTCGCCGTTTATATATCTGAGTTTCAATGTTTCCTCAGCTTGTGATGAATTATTTTTTTCGAATATTTTTCCATCGTTGTTCTTATATACATAATATACGCCAAACACAATCAATATCGGTATAATTAGCATCATAACTTTACCTCCTTCCAAACCTTCTTGAAAACTGAATTCCATCTGGTCTAAATATACAATACAATTATGTCAGAAATATGATAGCCGAAATATGATTGAGGTTTTTTACAGGAAAATGGTATAATCAATAATATGTGTATTAAAAATCAAAGGGGGTAATATATTATGTTGAAAATGATTGATTTGAAAAACGGAGAGACTTTAGGTTATAGAAAATCCGGAGATGGTGATAAAACTATCGTATTAGTCCATGGAAATATGTCTTCATCAAAGCATTGGGATACTGTTATGGCCAGTCTTCCTGAGGACTATACGGCTTATGCGGTGGATTTAAGGGGATTCGGCGCTTCAACCTATAACAGTAGGATAAGCTCGCTCAAAGAGCTTTCAGAGGATCTGAAGCTATTTGTCGATCAAATGGGATTGAAAAAGTTTGTTTTGATGGGTTGGTCCACAGGTGGAGGAATTGTGATGCACTTCGCTATCGATTATCCAAGTCTTGTTAAAAAACTGATATTGGTGGAATCGGTAGGGATTAAAGGATATCCGATGCTGAAAAAAGATGATAAGGGACAACCCATTCCGGGAGAGTTTCTGACCACTAAAGAAGAAATCGAAGTAGATCCAATCCAAGTCAAACCAATACTAGATGCCTACGAGGCAAAAAATAAGGATTTCATAAGACTCGTGTGGGATAGCGCTATTTATACGTTTAAAAAACCGGAAGAAGACAGATATGATTCTTATCTGGATGAGATTATTAAGCAGAGAAATCTAGTTGATATTGATTATGCGTTAATTCATTTCAATATCTCTGATGAGCACAACGGTGTCGTTCAAGGATCAGGTGAAATAAGTAAACTTAAGACACCTACGCTTGTTATTCAAGGAGAGGATGATTTGGTAGTACCAAAAACCATGGGAATTGAAATCTCAGAGGTTATGGGAAAAACTGCCAGATTGGAACTGCTTCCTAATGGTGGACATGCGCCTCTTGAAGATGATTTGGACCGATTTATGAATCTGGTAATTGATTTTCTGGAATAACCACAAATGTTTCATGCTGTCTGGTCACAACTGTAACTGCTCCAATGACAATCACTGCACCAATTATTTGAAAAAGAGTCATGGTATCACCAAAGATAATAAAGCTTGCAATAAATGTTACTACAGGAATAAGGTTCATAAATACTGCTGCTATTGAAACCCCGAGATGATTGAGTGCGTACATATAAAAATAGCTTGCAACTGCCGAGCACAAAATAGCTAGGAAGAAAAAGTTCATTGTAATGGTTGTGTCCAAAAGATCCCATCGGACCGTTTCAAAAAA
>CAKMKB010000140.1:0-2054 GCA_927435965.1 uncultured Clostridia bacterium | reverse complement strand
TATCTTCTTTGCTCTGGTTGAAATTTTCAGTCAGAACATCGAATAAATCTTCGGTATATCTAGTAATGATCTCTATTTGATCAGGAATTAGCATTTAATCCATCCTTTCTTGCAAGCCAAGTTTATAATCCAGTTCAAGTTTCAAACTCACTTGATCGTGTGCCAGGCAAGTTTTCTCAAGTGTATTGATGAGCTGATGATCAGCCCTGCTTAAACCTTCTGTTAATTTGATCCATATTGAACCCATTTCATACCTCCCAAGATATAGGAATCATTAATCTTATTATACTCTAAATTCTTAATGAGTAAAGTATGGGTCAATGACTCAGTCTAAATTGACAATACTGCTAAATCTTTACATTGGTGACGTTTATGATACAATAATAATATATGTGTGCAAGAAAGGATTGATCAAATGCTAATTCCCGATCATATCGAGTTCATAACTAGATATACCGAGGACCTTTTTGATATACTTACAGAAAATTTAGACCAATGTAAAGAAGAAATCAAGGTAACACCTGTGCATGATTGCCGCGTTACTCTGCGCCGACTCATGGCACTGATTGATGTGCTAACCCACCTCTATCCCGATGAAAAAAAAGCCCTATCCAAAGACAAAAAAGCCTTGAAAAAACTTCAGAAAAGCTTTAGTCCAGTCAGAGATATCCATGTGTTAGAAAAATATATCTCAGACAATATAGCGTCATTGTGCGATAGCAAATCATACCTGGAGTGGTTAGCCAAAGAGGCGATCAGTTGTGAAGAGACCCTGATCAATGATTTGAGGAAGATCAACTTCTCAGATTATTTAGAGGTCAAGGATAAAATGATTCAACTCTCATTGGGAAAATTGCCTGGCATATCTTTACCTAAGTCCCTTTTCGCTATTCTGGATGATGTTTTCCTTGTGACCATCGAGAAAATAGAAAAGCTGAATATAAACAGCATTGAATCATTCCACTCTGTCAGGATTTCATTGAAAGGCTTCCGATACACATTGGAAATCCTAAGTGTACTGGATAGTGCTTACAAATCGTCTTTAGATGATTTGAAGAAGCTTCAGGACAACCTTGGAGAAATACAGGATTTGACAGTGTTCAGAAGTGCTCTGATGAATTGCTCTGATGACTTAAAAAATGAATTTGATTTTAACTGTATGCAAGGTTTCGTAAATGAAAGATTATCATTTCTCACCAACAGTTTTTATAGTCGACGGTATGATGTGTTAAAATTGTGGGAAATCAAAATATAAGGAGTGTTTTCTATGACTATGAATCAGGAAATCAAGAATTATTTCAACACCCTTGACAGAAGCTTGTTCATGGACAAAAATAAAGAAATGGCAAATATAGACAGTCCTTTTCCAATTGGATATGGTCAAACTATTTCTCAACCATCACTTGTACTGGAAATGACTCAACTTTTGATACCTGATAAAAGCATGAAAACCTTAGAAATTGGAACAGGTAGTGGCTATCAAACAGCTTTGCTATCTGAATTTTCAAAAGAGGTTTTTACAATAGAAAGGATCCCCCAGCTTTATATTAAGGCCGAGACAAGATTGGAAAGCATGGGCTATAAAAATATTCACTTCAAGATGGACGACGGTACCTTGGGTTGGCCAGAGTTTGCTCCATTCGATCGAATTATCGTGACTGCTGCTGCCAGATTCATACCGTCCTCTTTAACTAATCAACTAGCTGTAAATGGTAGAATGGTTATCCCTGTAGGTGGACCGAATTTTCAAGAGCTGTTGCTTGTCACTAAAGATGAAAAGGGCGAAGTCAATACGATGAATAAAGGATATGTAAGGTTTGTCCCGTTGATTGGCAAATACGAATAATTTGCCTATGAATAGTCTCCATTGACACCCAATGCCAATTTTATTATAATAATGTTTAAATGAATAGAAGAGTTTCAGGTGCCTTTACAAGGAGAATAGGGAATCCGGTTCAAGTCCGGAACGGGCCCGCCACTGTAATGAATAGTGCTTTTTATTCAGCCACTTCCGTCGGAGGGAAGGCAAAAAGCATGCCATGTCAAAGTCAGGA
>CAKMKB010000139.1:0-2387 GCA_927435965.1 uncultured Clostridia bacterium | reverse complement strand
GCATTGGTGCTGGATCTCAATGCTGCTGGAGAATTGGTGGTCAGGAAAAAGGATGGAAAAGAGGAGAGGCTTTTTTCAGGCGAGGTTTCTATAAGAGGGAAGAAAGGGTATGCTATATGAATGACTACTTTATGATGGAGGCTTTGAAAGAAGCACAAAAGGCCTATGATATGGAAGAAATTCCTATTGGTGCAGTCATTGTCAAGGATGGGAAAATAATTGGTAGAGGCTTTAATCAAAAAGAAGAATCCTGTGATGCCACGGCACATGCGGAGATGATAGCCATAAGGGAAGCCAATGTAAAACTTCAGGCATGGAGATTGACCGGATGCACGATGTATGTGACACTGGAACCATGCGCTATGTGTGCGGGAGCATTAGTAAACGCCAGGATAGATAAGCTTGTGATTGGAGCATCGGATCTAAAGACCGGGGCCTGTGGGTCGGTTTTCAACATTGCACAGGACAAAAGACTCAACCATCAGATTGAACTGCAAATAGGAGTGCTCGAAGAGGATTGTTCAAGTATACTGAAATCATTTTTTGAGAAGCTCAGGGGTAGGGATAGCAATCGTTGATTACTGATTAAGTCAAATCAGGGCTTAATCGGTTTCTGTTGTTTCAATAAATCACGGAGGCCTTTTTCCTGACCTGTTTTAAGACGGCTGATATTTTCTCTGTGCTTATAAATAATAACAAAATACATCATAATAAGAAGTAGAATTATTGTTGGGTTTTCTCTAATATATATGTTGTACAATGGATAGGCTCCTGTTGATATCAATGCAGCCACTGAGACATAATTTGTCACGACAGTAATAATGATACAGAAAAATATAAAACCTAACCCCAATCGCCAGTTCATTGAAAGAACCAATCCAGCGTAAGAGGCGAAGCCTTTGCCTCCCCTAAACTGCATGTAAAATGGGAAAATGTGACCCAGGATACAAGACAAACCGGCAATATATTTTAAAATAGATTCTCCTGGAAAAATAAAGCTGATGATTGTGACAGCTAATATCGTCTTCCCTATATCAACTAAGGCAATAATTAAACCAAATCTCCATCCAAAAACGATAGCGGCATTTGATGCACCAGCATTAGAGGTGCCGTGGTTTCTTATATCCGTTTGTTTCAAGAACTTACCCAGTAAATATGAAGTCTGAAAACAACCAACAAGGTAACCAATCAAGGCGGATACTAAATATATCATTTTGACCCTCCAAGGGAATTACTAACATTATTATACTATAGATAAGCGATCAATAAAAATAAAAAAAATCATAATGATTAAGAAATGTTTTAACCTAAAAGCCGAGAAGTCTCTCTCCTCTTAGCCTTTCCTTGCTCATATAGTGAGAGCGTAGGTGGGAGATGAATCGGTTGTTTTTTTTATCCTGTAGTAGTGATATACTATATTCAGTGGTATAAAGTACGAAAGAACCGTGGGGCACACGGGGATAGCTCGCTTATGTAGGTTGTAATCACGAGCACTACGCTTGTGTTACGACCAGTGCTGTAGCCGTTAGGCTACTCGAACGAGAAACCCCCACTTCTTAAAGTGGTGGGAGTATGTCACTTTGTTGTATCATATCACAAATAGATTTGAAAATAGGAGGCAGATAATGAAAAACACGAAAGATATTATCGAAAAGACCAAAAAATTCGGAGCGAATAATTACAATCCGACAGAAATTGTGTTTGAAGAGGCTGAGGGCGTGTGGGTAACTGATCCCGAAGGAAACAAATATATGGATATGCTTAGTGCTTATTCAGCTGTCAGCCACGGACATAGACACCCAAGAATAATCGCCGCAGCTAAGAGACAAATGGATAAGGTCACATTGACTTCTAGAGCATTTCACAATTCAGTTCTTTGTGATTTTTATGAATTGCTCTCAGGATTGACTAATAAGAACATGATTCTTCCTATGAACACGGGAGCTGAAGCAGTTGAAACGGCTATCAAGTGTGCTAGAAGATGGGCAGTTGACGTAAAAGGTGTAGAGGATGGGAAACAGGAAATCATAGCCTGTAGCGGAAATTTTCACGGTAGGACAACCGCAATTATATCCATGAGCTCCGAACCATCTTACAGGCGTGGATACGGACCATTGACTCCAGGTTTTAAGTTGATTGAATATGGCAATATTGACCAACTAAAAAATGCTATCACGCCAAACACTGCAGCTTTTATCATGGAGCCTATTCAGGGTGAAGGTGGGATTATCGTGCCTCGTGCCGGATTTATGAAAGAAGCGAAAGGACTTTGTGAAGAAAACAATGTACTCCTTATAGCAGATGAAGTCAATGTGACCTTATCCATTTGTCTCTTAGCTGCGGCGATTATTCTTGGGTGTCTATGTCCGTGGCTGACAGCTGAATAA
>CAKMKB010000138.1:0-4674 GCA_927435965.1 uncultured Clostridia bacterium | reverse complement strand
ATCACTTCCCGAGCTGCCAACCGCCAAAAAAGAAAGAATGATGGAGAAGTATGGACTTTCACTCAATGACATCGGAATACTGATTGAAGAAAAATCGGTAGCGGATTTTTATGAAGCAGTGGTCCATCTATCTGGTGAACCGAAAGAGGCGGCAAACTGGATCATCACAGAACTGCTAAGAGTACTTAAAACAGAAGTTGATATCCCCATAACAGCTGGACAGCTGTCAGATCTGATTAAGGAAGTCAAGAAGGGAACCATCAGCAGGACGGCTGCTAAGGATGTATTCGAAGAACTCGTCGTATCGGATAAGTCTGTGGAACAAGTCATACAAGAAAAGGGTTTGACGCAGATCAGCTCATCGGATGAGCTTGAAGCTATAGTCCATTCGGTTTTGCGGGATAACCCCCAAGCTGTTGAGGACTACAAGTCCGGTAAGGGCCAGTCATTTGGGTTTTTAATGGGACAATGCATGAAGGCCTCAAAAGGAAAAGGCAATCCAGGGGTTGTCAAATCATTGCTCGAGAAGGCATTAGGGCAATAAGTCGTACTCCAGAACCTGCCAGGTGTTGACATATGTATTGTATATGCTGATTGACCAGTGCAGATGCGGACCAGTGGAAAAGCCGGTGGATCCCATGGTTCCAACAAAATCACCCTTGTTGACGAAGTCGCCCTCTTGTGGGGATAGTGTGTCCAGATGATAGTAGCTGGTGAATACACCCATACCATGGTCAATTATGATTGTGTTACCAGTCAGTATCAGATATTCGGATAAGACAATATTACCGCTGTTGCAGGCATAGATTTCTGTACCTGTGGGTGCGGCAAGATCCAATCCTGAATGTCGGCTGGAGGTGATTTGGTCGTTGACATACCTTATTTCACCGTAATCTGTTGTCAGAACGTAGGAATCCTTTACGGGCAGGATAAACTCACCTTCCCACAGCTTTTTCAATGTGGAGGTGGATCTTGCGAACTGTGCTCTTTCACGGAACTCTTTGTAGGCTGCATCGTTGTTTGTTGATTCGTATACTTCATCGCTAACATACAAATATTGTGTAACGAAGTCTTTATCGTTTATTTTAACGGTGAGGGAGAGATCTGCTATAATCTCTTCTGCATCGTTTTTTATTTCAACGTTTAAAGCATAGTCTCCTGCCTCAGCCCATATATCGATGGGAATGAAGTATACAAGAGAATCACCCATAGGGGCACTTGAGATTGAACCATGGGATAAATCTGTTGTCAATTCAGTGCGGTAGTCATTTTTAATATTTGATACGGACAGCACAAGGATATTTCCTGGAAAGTTGTCAACGGTTTTGATTTGAATCTCAGGGTGAAGGGTGACATCAAATTCAATCCTGTATTGCAGATATCCATAGTAGTCTTTATCATCAAGTTTATCCCATTCGGCATCGATTAAAACAGGATAGATACCATTTTTATCAATGGAATCCAACAAATCAGACATGGATTCATAGACAACGGCGTCGTTATCCTGAAGCCTTATGGTCATGTGATTTGGGTCGATGTCGAATTGAAGCACTGTGTTTGCGGTTTCATCTATCTTAAGACTTTTAAGGATAGGTTCGGATTTTGACATAACTGAATACAAGCCCAGAGGATTTTTGTAATGAAAATCACCTGAAGGTGATAGAGAAAGAATCTCTCCTTCAGTCTCTATGGTAAGATCCAGCTTGTCAACATAGGGTGACTTGAAGAAATAGTTTGGATTCAAGTGGATTTCATTATTGACATTATTTGCCGTAGCTATTGTTATCAGAATGATGATGAACAATGCGGCTATAAATATCGTAATTTTTCTCATATCGTCATTCCTCTTTCAATTCTCTTATTCATGGCGATTATTTACTACTTAAGTCAAAAAATAAGACAGGGACCTTAGCGGATCCCTGAGATAAACTTAGTTGTTTTCCACCCATTGGACTAGCGTGTCTGTTTCAGGTACAGCCGGCAAGGTGGTTGCTTCTCCTGATTTGAACAATTTCAGGCTTGGGAATGATGTTATATTGTATTCCGTTAGCAGATCTCCGGCAGCGTCCTTCTCTATTTGTCCGACCTTTGCGATATCTGCAAGGGCTATGGCCGCGTTCCTAAATGGTTGAAGCATATTATCATTCAAGTCGCTGCCCTTTTGATAGAAAAGTACCAGCGCTTTATCCTCGTTTAGTATCTCAGTGTCGAAAGTGTCTTCTGTAAGCTCATAAGGGCCGTTATCTCTCTGAAGCTGATATTTGTAGGAATTAGCCAAGCCAAGCTGCTCAACCATTGCTTGGTCGACTTTCCCTTCTGAAACAAGGTCTTCGACTAGAGTTCGGGCACTGTTCAATTTTGTGGTGCTTAATGCATTGTACGTGATTAGAACCAGATGGTATCGAGACAGATAATCGTCGGAGAATTTCACATTATCTGTGAGACCCTTTAAGTTTCCTAAACGGATCGCGTTTTCATAGGCATAAGTGGTTTCGTAACCTAGAGCACGTAAATAGAATGTCAACAAATGCTGAAGAACAACTGGGTCTTTGGCACCAAAAATATTATCCTGAGGCACAGTTCCTATAGCTATTCCATTCAAATAAGCTCTCCCAACAAATGGTTTTGCCCATTCGCTGACATCAGTAAATGGATTCTCTTCAGGCAATGAAGGCTCCCATCCTAAAGCGGACACAATCATCTTCATGGCTTCTTCACGATTCATAGCGCCTTCAAGATTTGGCTCATAACTAGTGGGTGAAACACCATCGAACAATCCAAGTTGATAAAGGATTTCTCCTTGATGATATGCTCTGTCAAGTACATCCTTCAAATCTTCAGTTCCGTTGCTTCCAGTTGGTTGACTATCAGGAGTAGTTGTGGTTGGTTCTCCAGTAGTCTGGCCTGGGTCTGAACTAGAATTTATAGTGGTTGAAGGTTGGTTGTCAGTACAAGCTGTAGATAAGATTAAAGTGACCACTATGATTGTTAACATAAGTCTTCTCATATATTCCTCCGATTGGTAAGCACTAAAGCAGGGTGTTGATATTTATATTATATGCATGGCTTACCATATATGCAATAAAGATTATCAAACTCACTTTATTTTCAATAAAGCCAGTCTTTTTTTGATATCTGATTCCAAGATAAGTCTTAGGGTGCCCTTTGTTCCATCGTAGCTTGTCTGGGGATAGGTAGTAGAATCAGAAGTTGGTTTTTCGGTCATTTTCTCTTTGATTTCGTAACTGATTTCTTCGTATAGGGACGAGTAAATTCTGTAAATGTTTTCGGTTGAAATCAGATCACCTTTGAGTAATTCCATCAGTTCTTTTATTTGATTGATGGATAAAATATTTTTTAATTGGTATAGCATCATTAACTGCATAATCTGAACTTTTTTGTATTTTTTTTTGATGGGCTTATCGATCAGTTCGTTTTTAACGTAATTGTTGATCATGGTTTTGGTCAATATTTTTTCATCTGAATCTGTTTTTAGGTCGCTAAGCTGGGTTTCAAGATAATTGGTCACTTGATCCATATACAGTTCAATGTCAGGTATAGCTTCTTCTTTTACAAATTTATAGTCTAGTATAGGGTTGTATCTTGTCATTTGATACCTCTCAGATTATATTATGGTATAATTATATATTAGGATAGTTCATATGTAAACATATAACACCAAGTATTGACTTATATATATCTAGGTGATATCATTAATAATATGATAACATATAGTTATCAAAACTATGTAAAGAGGTCAATTATGAAAGTTAAATCAATGACACCCCGTGAGCCAGTCAATGCATTGACACATTTAGCTGGTGCTATAATTTTTGGCACAGGGTTTATTTTTTTGTTTATCAATGCTATTCACTCAGGTGAGTTAAGATATATCCTTTCAACTGTCATTTATGGATTAGGATTAATCGGCTTGTATACCGCATCGACAGTATACCATTGGGCGGATGGATCAGAAAAGAAATTGACAAATCTGAAGAAAATAGACCATAGTATGATCTATGTTTTTATCGCGGCCACCTATACACCCATTTGCATGGTCACTCTTGCAGGTAGATTTGGATATACGCTACTCAGTATTGTGTGGGCCATGGCTATCATTGGCATTGTTATCAAGTTCCTATGGATCAATCTCCCGAGATGGCTCTATACAAGCTTTTACCTGATATTGGGCTGGGTTGCGGTTGTTGCTGTCTATCCCTTATCAAAAACTCTAGAGATGTCAGGTCTGTTTCTACTGATTATTGGAGGCTTGCTTTATACCACCGGTGCAATCATTTATGCCCTGAAACCAAAAAGGATGATTATCTGGAAGTTTGGTTTCCATGAGATTTTTCACCTCTTCATACTGGGTGGTAGTTTGATGCATTACATTATGATTTATGGTTTTGTCATACAATAAAACGATAGAGAAATAAAACAGGCAGTTCGATTAAGTTTATACCGATGCTGCCTGTTTTATTGTTTAGACTATTTTATCAATAAACCTGTCTGACGTTTATGATACCGTCGATTTTTTTAAGCTCTTCTATTTTTTTACCGTTTCCTTTATCAGGTTCTATATCGATTATATTGCAGGCATAGTCGCCTTTGCTTTTATTTACCATTGAGATAATATTGATATTGTACTTCCCAAACACGGCTGATAAAGAGCCA
>CAKMKB010000137.1:0-16611 GCA_927435965.1 uncultured Clostridia bacterium | reverse complement strand
AAAAGAAGTTTGGAAAGATCAATTCCAAGCTCAGCCTCTCGTTTCTGCAACTTCAAAAATACACCGCCACCAATAATGACTGCCTTCTGATGATTTGCCAAGTACTCATAGGCTTCTTCCAATGACGAAGGTTGTACAATTTCTTTGAAATTCATATTAAACCCCCTCCAACATATTGTAAATTTCTTCTTTTTTATAATTATTTACATTAACGGCATTTTCTACTGCATGAATATCCTTTAATCCATTTCCTGTAATGACCAGACAAACTGATTGATCAGGAGATATTCTGCCAGCACCCATCATCTTTTGATACCCTGCAAAGGCTGCGGCTCCAGCTGGTTCAGAGAATACGCCCGTCTTCGCTCCCAGTGTCATAATACCTTGCAGTATTTCCTCATCACTGACACTGATGAGCTCTCCGTCATATTTTTCCATATACTTACAAGCCTTAATCACATCCCTTGGGTTCCCTACGGATATGCTATCAGCTAAAGTGCTTACTATCTCTTCTATAGGTAAGTACGGCTTACCCTTCTCAAAAACCTTCTTGAGTGTTGAGGCTCCCTCTGCCTGAACACCGATTATTTTTGGCATCTTATCCGTCAATCCCAGCCTGTTGAATTCCATAAACCCCTTGAACAGCGAGCTCACAACAGTGCCGTCTCCTACAGATACAAAACAAAAATCAGGCACCTTATAATCGTTCTGGACGATTATCTCATACGCACCTGTTTTCTTACCCTCTAGCAGGTACGGATTGATTGCCGAGTTTCTGCAATACCATCCCTTTTTCAAGCCGATATCCATTGAAATATCAAAAGCCTCATCGTAAGTGCCTATCAGAGGAAGTACCATTGCGCCAGCTGCCACCAGCTGCGCAAGCTTTCCTTTTGGTATTGTCGAGGGAACAAAAATATAGGTCTTCAGGTTTGTGTGAGCTGAAAGTATGGCGAGAGATGATGCTGCATTGCCGGTAGAGGCGCAGAATATTGTATCAAACCCATATTCTATTGCCTTATTGATGGCAATAATGCTTGCCCTGTCCTTATAGGATCCCGACATGCTCACCCCGTCAAACTTAACCAATATCTCATTTGAACCGAAAATATTTTTCAATCTTATCAGCGGAGTGCCACCAACGTATGAATCCATATTGGTCTGAAATTTTACTGGTAACAGATTAGAGAACTGGGTTATACCGGCATTTTTCGAGAAATCCCGTCCGATTCTTATACTATCGTAGTCATATAAGACCTCCAATGTTCCCATCAGCGGTCCACATTCATGACAAAAATACAGGCTTCTTTCAGGCTCATACTCTTTTTCACAGGAAATGCACTTCAATCGATAATCTGTCACTAGATCACCCCCGATATGGCATCCACAGGGCATCTAGATTGGCACAATCCACAGCTAATGCATCTTTCGCTGTTCAACTGGATATTTAAATCAAGGCTCAGAGCCATTTCAGGACATATCCTGAGGCATAACCTGCATTTTGTGCAGACGTTATGGTCTACAACAGGATGCCCTCCCTTTCCCAATGGTGTGGTACTTAAAGCTGTGTTTCTAAGTTCTTCTATAGAATCAATCTCGTAACGAGTCATCACGGCTGGCAGATCGCTGACAATCTTGTCGAATAGTTCTCTTCCTTTGATCATAGAAGATGACAGCATCTGGACAAGATCCGCTCCTGCAAGTATGAATTCCAAAACATCCTCAGCTTTTTCCACGCCCCCGCATGCGATAATTGGCAGATTTGGAAAGGCTTTTCTGATGCTTGCCACGCGATGAAGCGCAATTGGTTTGATAGATGGACCGGAAATCCATGACTTTCCACCATCAACACCAATCGTTACAGACCTGCTTTTTAAATCTACAACCATCCCCGGCCCCAAAGAGTTGATAGCGACTATTCCCTTTGCTCCATGTTCGACGGCTTTCTCAACAAAAGCAATATAGTCTTGAATATGCGGACTCAATTTGACAAAGACAGGCTTATCTGTCAATGAACAAATTTTTTCAACCAAATGCCCCAGCTCATCCATGCCATAATGGGTGCTAACCTCAAAAAAATCAGCAAACTCATCCACCTTTGGCACAACCAGCTCCATGTCCGATGATGTATACCCCACACTGACTATAAGTGGTTTACAAATCTCGCTTTTTAACTCCGGTAATATCTGATCTGACCATCTATCGACTGGATACTCGCTCCAAAGCTCTGTGTTGTAAATGGTGTTGCCTTTACCCACAATGCATGGTTTGGAAACTACAGCGCCTTCCACCGATATGGTTTTGGTGACAATGCCACCTACCTTTGAGTGATTGAAATGAAGAAGATTGTGGATACTACCGACGATAGGACCTGAAGCAGGCAATAATGGATTATCGAATACTACATCGTATAATCTTACTTTAAGACTCATCTTTTCCTCCAATCCTTTTCCAAAGCTTATTGACCAGCTCATGGTTTGTGTCAAACTCGACCTTCATATCATAATCTCTAATCTTATACTCACCCTCTATGAAAACATCCCTTGGTCTCAGGTTGTCAAATAGACCAAATAAGACATGCCCGAATGCGTTGCTTTCATTCATCGGTGTTGGGGGTTCATAGTCTATCAACAACAGATCGGCATCATATCCTTCCATAAACCTGCCTATTTTTTTATCAGTCAGCTGGTTGAATAACTCATAAGACTTTGCGATATGATATAGGATTTCATCCAGTCCAATTCCTGATGGTTTATTCATGGCCTGCTTTCCGATATAGTAGATATTTTGCCATTCCTTAGCCACATTTGCTCCAAGTCCATCTGTTCCAGCTACAAGATTGATGCTGTTTCTCCTGAAAAGGTCATAATCAAAAAGACCGACGGCATTATTCATATTCGAGCTTGGATTCAGTGCTACGATACACTCTCTAGCATAAATTATTTCAGCTTCTAATTCGTTTATATTCACACAATGGGCTAGTATTGAATGCTTGTTGAGCAGCTGATGCCTATCAAGTCTTTCAATGACAGTAGTACCATACTCCCTTATAGCATGATCCTCATCCTCTTTGCTTTCTGCAGCATGAATATGGATCGGTGTATCATGCAGCTTCTCTTTGCATTTATTAAGGGTTTCTTCGCTTAGTGTCATGGATGCATGAAGTCCAAATAAGCCATCACTCATTTTTATCGCATCCACATTTTCATTTATGCACAGATCGACGTCGTATCTATCACTGGTCTCAAAGCAAACCAGTCCTTTCATGCCAAAACGACCTTTTATCACATTTCTGATAACATGCAAGCTACCCTGAATCTCGCCTCCTGCATGGTGATCCACAAGCGCTGTAACACCTGATTTGAGACTATCTTTACAATACATTCCGGCTGCAAGGCCGATATCCTCCAGTTTCAGATGTTTATCATACTTCCACCATATCTCCTCCAGCACTTGATGAAAATTCTCAGGACTTGTCTTCATGTCGAGTCCTCTGAACAGGCTTGAATATAGGTGTGTGTGAAAATTCACCAATCCCGGAATAACAATCTTACCCTTACCATCAATTCTCTCAATGCTCTTGTTAAAGTCCTGCATATGTCCAACTTCTATGATACTCTTATCAAATATGATGTATCCATTGTCAATATAATCCACAAAATCATAAATCCTGGCGTTTACAATTGCTTTCACAATTTCACCTCCTGATAAACTCTCCTTGCCCTCCAAAGAACTGATCGTTTTCCATAACGACATGGCCCTTTGAAATTGTCGCTGAAATCTTGCCTCTTATTTTCAATCCTTCATAGACTGTGTAATCAGCATTAGAATGACTTTCCTTAATGGTGTTGGATAATGAGCTGTCAAATATGACTAGATCGCCATCCTTGCCAACCTTTATCTCACCCTTGTTCTTTAAGCCGAATATCTCTGCAGGCTTGGAAGTGAACTTAGGGATGATGTCATCTCCAAACAAATTGAACATCAATGGAAAGGAGTGTTCCGCACCGCCGATTCCCATAGGCACCTGATATGCCATTTCATATTTCATTTTCTCCTCAATCATAAATGGACAATGATCAGTTGAGATAGTATCGATTAATCCGATGCTGCTCCTTAATCTCATCAATTCCTTGCCACCTCTTAATGGTGGTATTAAAAGATAAAGGTTGCCATCTATATTGCTCAGCTTGACATCAGACAGATAAAAATAATGTGGGCAGCTTTCCAGAAATATACGCTTCCCAATCTGTTTCGGGTGCTTTAGCTTAATCATATCCAAGGTGCTCCCAGATGAGATATGCACGATGTACAATCTGCTATTTTTCCTTTCAGCCATATCAGCCATATGCATAGCTGCAGATCTCTCGGCCATAACAGGTCTTGATTTCTCAAAAGTCGCCGTAACTTCCCATTTTTTCTTAAGCAGATCTTCCTCTTCACAGTGTGCCATCAATACCATCTCTTGATCAAATAACTTGTCAATCATATCATAAGAGCATTGTCTGCCTGTCTCAGAATAGGTGGTAAATACTTTTATACTGTTGATCCCTTCATCTTTGCACAAGGCTTTGAGTGCTTCAGCATCACCTTTGAAATCTCCAACAGTTGCGTGAAACGAATAATCGACACAGGATTTTTCAGCCATTATTTTCCGTTTCTCCAAAGCGTCCTTAAACTCATCCTGATGTAGAATCGGATCGGTAAAATCCAGGAAAGTGGTTATGCCTCCATAGGCAGCCGTTTTTGACCCGGATTCGAAGTCATCCGCAGACTCAAATTCTCCTGCTTTCAAAGCAAAATGAACATGTGAATCTATGAACCCTGGAAGCACTAATTTTTTGGTTGCATCAATCGTTCTTTCACATTCATAGATTTCCTTGCTTATTTCTACTATTTTGCCAGCCTTTATATAAATATTTGTTACTCTGTATTCCTTTCCAAAATACACCCGTCCGTTAATAATCCCTAAATCAAACATTTGTCACTCCTAGTATGTTTTTCAGCTCCACCTGATGTTTTTCCCTGTATTCTTCAATCTTTTTGTCCATTTCTAATACCCTATCTGCCTGGCAATGCCAATAGGATTGCTTCAACTGATAATTGAGTTCCTCAACAGTTCTGCCCTGTTGCTCTACCCAGGTGTAGTATTTCAAATTATGCCATCTCAGTCTGTTGTAACGATCTCCCTCGAAAAAAAGCGAAGGTTCTTGAAACCTGATTGCTCTGTCGTATATGTTTTTAGCTATATTGATATCAATTTTAGGCATTTTGTCCATCACTGAATAGTATCTGTCAATAGCATCTGTCGCAACAGTCACTACATTCTCACCCTCATCCAGATCATAGTATTTGGCAGTCTTAATCGCTCCGATAATGTTAGCGACACCAGATATGCCAAGCTTGTCTGATATAAATTCCACCGTCTCTTCACCAAGCATCGATTTGAGGTATTGTTTGCCTTCTTCCGAGCTGAACACCTTTAGCATCCTCTTGCAATCCATGTCATCTATCTGAACCACGCCGTCACAGTTCATCACGTTGTGAATCCAAGTTACATGCTTGTCGCCAATGCCCTGAATATCATGTCCCCCGTATCCGTTTAATGACAAGGTAGGGCATTGAATAGGTTCGCCTGCGATGACCTTGGCGTTTGGAAACACTTTCTTGACTCTATCTCCACTGGCTATAGTGCCTGCAGATCCTACAGTCAATACAACTGCCGCAATCTCTCCGTTCCCAATATTTGACTCCGACACCAGCTCCAGCATTGAGTTTCCTGTGACATACTCGTGGAATCGGTAATTTGCAAATTCCTCAAACTGATTGAGAATTCTTATTTTTTCAGGATCCTGTGCCTTGAGTTCCTTTGTTTTATCATAAATTTCCTTGACATTGGATTCGCAGCCGGGGGTCGCTATGACATCAGATCCGTACTCGCGAATCAGGTCAAATCTTTCCTGGCTCATCTCTTCAGGTAGAATAACCAAGGAGTCGTAGTTCATTCTACTACTGACCCAGGCACCTCCCACGCCATAGTTTCCCGTTGATGGCCATACCAACCTGTGGCTCAACGGATCGACCTCTCCAAGCACTGTCTTTTCCGTCAGTACAGAGTAGGTAGGCCCTACCTTATGGCTGCCTGTCGGAAAATCCTTGGCATACATCACTACTATATTGGCTTTTATATTAGTAAAGCTAGGAGGTAAGATAAAATAGCCAATCTCATTGTTGCTATTCCGCCAGCTTATATTGTAAAGATTAAGGGGGTGCAGTGGATCTCTATTTTTCATATCTATCGCTGCTTTTCTTATGTCGGGATCAATTTTCCAGGGGTGCAGCATCTCCTCGTATGTCGGTCCTACTACAGGTACTTTATACATATCAATTTCCTCCATCAGTTTATTGATGATTATTCAAACTATTTCTTTGCCTTACATAGTCAGCATCATGACAGCCTTGGCTGTGTGGAGTCTATTCTCAGCTTCCTGATAAACGATGGAGTGAGGTCCATCGATAATTGAATCCTCTACTTCATTCCCCCTGTCTGCCGGCAATGCGTGCATATACTTGACATCTTTGGATGCGATGGACATCAGCTTCTCAGTGCATTTCCAGTCCTTAAAATCATCAATATTCACATCAGGATTTTTAGAGCTCCATGATCCCCAGTTTTTAGGGATGACGATATCTGCGTCTCTGAAGGCATCCTCTATGTCATGGGCTATTCTAAAGCTTCCGCCATACTTTTCTGCATTCTCTTTTGCCTCATCGATAGCCCAGTCAGGCAGTTCAAATCCCTCTGGATAGGCAAGTGTCACATCCATTTGATATCTCGGGAAAAGCAGCGCCTGAGTCAATGGAACACTGATCGGTTTTTTATGTGAAGTGGCATAAGCCCATATGATAGAAACCTTGACGCCCTTGGTTGAAGCGTATTTTTCCTTTATAGTCATTAGGTCAGCTACTCCTTGCATCGGATGATACAGATCGCACTGGAGATTCATAATCGGCCTTGATGAATGCTCAGCCATCTCTCTAAGATACTTGTTTCCTATTTCCCAGAAGCAATTTCTACAGGCTATCCCATGTCCAAAGCTGGACAGGATAGTGCCGGTATCCTTTGCAGATTCGCCATGACTGATCTGCATGGAAGATGTATCCAGATAATTTGCATGCCCGCCAAGCTGTGCTATTCCAGCCTCCATAGAATTTCTAGTCCGTGTCGACTGCTCAAAAAACATGAGAAAAATTGTTTTAAGAGGCAGATAAGGTGTCGGAACATCCATGTAGAATTTTCTTTTCAGATCGCCAGCTACATCCAATAAAAAATCAATCTCGTTATTGCTCCATTCTCTCAGCGTTATAAAATGCTTTCCTTTCAATGTTCCGTTCATTTGGTTATCCCTCCATATATAGTTGGTATCAAAGCGTACACATTGACAGCTTTGATGACTTCTTCCTTCAATATTTTTTCATTTGGCGCATGTGCTTCCTTCTCCATTCCCGGTCCAAATCCAACGCAAGGAATGCCTTTCATACCCATAATTGAGACACCATTGGTCGAAAAAGTCCATTTGTCTAATAGAGCCTTTTGTCCAAAGGTTTGCTCACAAGCATCGACCAGTGTCTTGCAGTAGATGCTGTCCTCAGGCAATGTCCATGTGGGAAAATAGCAGTCTACTGATTGCTCAAGACCAGTATAAGACTTAGCCTCATAGCGATACATCTCTACCTTCGCATCCGACAGTTTCACAGAAGGTAGTTCCCTAATCTCAGCGATTGCAGACGCCATGGTTTCTCCTGCGGTCAATCGTCTATCGATAGATATGCTGCAGCCATCTGCCACCGCACACCTGGATGGCGATGTAAAGAAGATTTCAGATATGGTCAGTGTTCCTTTACCCAGAAAATAGTCATGCTTGAGGTGCTCATTTAGCTCCTTCAATTCTAAAATAATGGGTGCCATCTTATAGATTGCGTTGTCTCCTCGCTCAGGAGCGGAACCATGAGAGCTTATGCCTCTTACCTCGACTCTGATCTCCATCCGTCCCCTTTGTCCCCTATATACATTAAGGCTTGTGGGTTCTGATAAAACAACGAACTCGGGCTCTATGATTTTTTCCTCAAGGATATGCTGCCAGCACAAACCGTCGCAGTCCTCTTCCTGGACGGTACCGGTCACCCATAGGGTGATATCATCCAGAAGATTCAATTTTTTAGCGATTGCCGCACCAAACAACGTTGAAGTGAATCCACCCTTTTGATCGCTGGCGCCTCTGCCATAGATGTATTTATCATCTTCAGTTCCGGCAAAGGGATCGAAGTCCCAGTTGTCGATACTGCCCACATCTACTGTATCTATATGCCCGTCATATGCGATGACCCTTTTTCCATTGCCCACTCTTCCCAATATGTTTCCCATTTTATCGATGATGATCTCATCAAAGTCCAGGGTTTCCATTTCCTTCTTGATCCTTTGAACAACATCCTTTTCATTGGTGCTAGTAGATTTGATCTGAATAATATCTTTAAGGAAACCAAATATTTCTTTCTCCCAATGTCCGGATACTTCCCTTATCTGTTCTTTTATGTTTTCCATATAATTAAGCTCCTATTCTTCCAAAATTTCTTCGAGAAAATTTTTGATGATTCTGAGACTGACCTCTTCCCTGTATAGCTTAGTGGACCGTCTATCGTCCTCGCCTTCCATCATCTCTCGGATAGTTAGCAAGAATTTATCGATATTGTTGTCTTTGATAAATTCCTTTTCTCCGTCTTCGCTTCTTATTGGAACATCATTTACCGCTCCTACCGACACTCTTATATCAACAATTGTGCCGTGGACTTTCTTGTAGACTATAAAAACTGAAAGCTTTGACAAAATACTGGATTTCCTCGATCCTATTTTTTTATATTTGTATCCTGTAAAATCCTCTTTCGGTATGATAACCTCATAAATAATCTCATTCTCAGCTCGATCTGTCTTGTATCGTCCAAACACAAAATCCTTGATACTTAAAATCCTATCGACTTGGATATTTCTCAACACAATTGAAGCATCCAGCGCATAAAAGAGTGGCAAACTGTCTGCCACCTTTGCGGCATTGACAATGTTTCCTCCCACTGTTGCTGTATTCCTGATCGCAGGATTTCCCATCAATCCATAAGGAATCCTCAGATAGTCTGGCAAAAGGGTTGAATTAGCCACCTCGTCTTGAGTGACACAGGTTTTTAATCTATAATGGCCCTTATCCTCAAAGATGCCTCTCAATTCTTCAAGATGACTGATAAATACCACATCCTTATCAAATTTTCTTTCAGCACCCTGCCACTGTCTTTTTCTGATAAACAGATCTGTTCCACCTGCAAAAATATAATAGTCACCATTATCTATTATCTCAAGAAGCTCTTCCAGAGAATTGGGTCTAATGCTATTGAACATCTTGCCACACCTCCTCTCCAAGCCTTCTAACAGCTTCATATATGGATTGGTAGCCTGTACATCTACAGATGTTTCCTGATAAACCCTCTTTTATAACTTCATCTGTCAATGGCTTGTTCAATCTCAGAATGCCCTCTACCGCCATAATCATGCCTGGAATACAAAACCCGCACTGAACAGCTCCCTCATTTCTGAATGCTGTTTCAATCTGCTTATATCTTTCAGTTTCCGAGAACCCTTCAATAGTTACAACACTTCTTCCGATTACATTGCTCATAGGCACCATGCAGGAATTAACCACCTTGCCATCCAGAAAAACGATGCAAGCGCCGCACTCCCCTTCGGAACACCCTTCCTTTGTGCCCGTCAGACCAAAGTCGTTTCTGACGATGTCCAGCAGTCTCATTGATAGCGTCGTTTCTACAGTAACCTGTTCCCCGTTGAGTTCAAATGCTATAATCATCTCAACACCTCCGCTAATATTTTTTCTGATGTTACCGGCAAATCATTAATCTCTATTCCGATGGCATCCTGAACAGCCGATGCTATTGCAGGAGCCACCCCCACCAACGTAAGCTCCCCAGCAGCCTTTGCGCCATAGGGGCCTTCTTTGTAGGGATTATAGATCCAATCGGTATACATTCTTGGCATGTCAGCTACAGTTGGTACTGCATATGATGAAAAGCTGTTTTGCTGAATCAATCCATCCACGCTATCCATCACCTCTAGCATTCCATAGCCAAGGCCCTGGGCAACACCACCATGAACCTGACCGATAAATGTATCCTCATCTATTGGCAATCCCACATCATAGATGCCGTATATATTGGTGCAATTGATTTCAAATGTTACGGGATCCACTTCCACCTCGGCTATGACAGCAGCCCATGAATAAGATAAATAAGCATTTCCATTGAGATGTTTCTGATCCCACTTGATATGGTCCGGTTGCTTGAAAGTTTCAGTGATTAGAACCTCACCATTTTCATTCATGCGTGATTTTAGCTTTTCGGCAGCCTTATACAGCAAACCACCGACCACCATAGTGGTTCTTGAAGCAACAGTCGGTCCTGAATCAGGTACATTAAAGGTATCCGGATCGTCATAGACGATTCTTTCTATGCCGATGTCCAATACCGATGCTACTATTTTAGACAGCACCGTTTTTGCTCCCTGCCCCATTTCTACAGAGGATACCAGTATGTGTACATAACCGCTTTCATCCTTCTTTAGATTGACCACTGATTTAATGTGTGAGGCCTCTCCATCTCCTGTAAAGCCACCACCATGTGGAATGAAAGCCACACCAACGCCATGATAAAAATCCTTCTTATTTTTGATTTCTTCATAGTCCGACATTTTTTCAAGCTTATCTGCCATTTCGTTGAGCATGATTGTCTCATTGAATACACCTGATGTTGCCGATAAGTCACCTTTCTTGACAAAATACTGCCTTCTGAACTCTATTGGATCCTTATTCAGATAACGTGCCAATTGATTCATATGCTGCTCTAAGGCAAACATGCTTTGAGGTGATCCAAAGCCCCTGAACGCGCCTGTGAAAATGTTGTTGGTTTTATATGCCTTGCCCACTACCTTTACATTCTCAATATTATAGCATCCGGTGAGTGTGAGGATTCCCCGCTGTAAAACCACATCGGTAAGTCCCCAGTATGGACCTCCATCGAGTTCATATAAGAATTCCATTCCGACAATCTTTCGTTCCTTCAAATAGGTTTTGATTCTTGTCTGGGATGGATGTCGTTTGGTCGTATATAAGATATCTTCTCTTCTATCAAATATGAGTTCAACAGGTGCTTTGATTTTCAATGCAGCGGCAGCCAATTGACACGCCATCAGAGAGGGGTATTCCTCTTTACCGCCAAAAGCGCCACCTGTGGTATTTTGAATTACCCTGATATTGTCTCCAGGCAATTCTGTGCTATGAATCAGTGCGTTTTTGATATAATATGGGCACTGCATAGATCCGTAGATGGTCAGTATATTGTCTGAATATTCCCCAACCAGACCTTGCTTTTCCATATAAAGCTGCTCCTGATAGCCAGTTGAATATTCTTTCTCAAATGTATCATCATAATCAAGCTCGCCAATATCACCTTTCTGATATTGATAGGATGAATAAGTCCTGTCTTCATTACCCCTGCATTCATTCATATGGAATAAACCGTCGCTCTCACGGTAATTGACAACTGTTCCATTCAAAAATTCAATGACCTGCTGTTTATCTTTTCCCACAATCAATGCGATTGGCTCTCCAATATAATTGACCTCTTTGTCAGCAAACACAGGCATATCTCCCTTGATCATCAGAACTTCATTGACCGGTGTATCGGAAGCGTCCACCACCCAAACTCCCTCAGGGATATCCGGGTAATCAATACCTAGGATCTCTCCTTTAGCTATGCTGCTTCGCAAGGTTCTGGCATAATGAAGATTCTCAAAATCAATATCCTCAATATACCTGACCTTGCCGTTAATCTTTTCTACGGAATCAACTCTGCACATCCTGTCTCTGATCTTCATGATTTCCTCCTCATATACACTAAATAAGTAAACAAAAAGACTACATAGAAAACCACCCCATTCTTGGATCGAATGAACGCATGTTTCCTGCAGTCTCATATCTACAATAACCAGCAATAACTTAATATGTAGTTGTTGTCATTTCAATCGAGAAAACATGCCGTGGTTTTCATGCTTCGCAGTTTTCTTTAGCATAAATACATTATACACCAAAAGTGTATTTAACTTCAATTGAAATGACTGAAAACACCTATATTATGATGTCTGTGGCCTTACCAGCCTTCAAAATATAGCTATTCATTTCCTTTCCATATACCTTTTCGAGATATCGTGCGACTTCAATGGCTTTATCCAGCTCCACACCGGTTTCATATCCCATCTCATGTGTCATATAAATCAGGTCCTCTGAAGAGACATTTCCTTTAGCGCCAGCCACATATGGACACCCGCCAAGTCCTCCGAAAGAGCTGTCAAATCTTGTGACACCAGCCTCCATTGCAGCATATGCATTTGCCAATCCCATGCCTCTTGTGTTATGAAAGTGAGCGCTGAAGGTGGTATGGGGATATTTGTTGATGAAATAGGAAAAGACTTCCTTGACCTCTCTGGGATTACCCATGCCGGCAGTATCGGCGATAAATATTTCTTCAATCCCCATTTCAATCAGTTTCTTCACTATGCGATCGATCGTCTCAATTGTCATTTTGCCCTCATAAGGGCACCCAAAAGACGTAGACACACCACAGGAAAGTTTGACGTCGTTTTTCCTTGCCAACTCAACCCTGTCTCTTATGGTCTCAAGTGTTTCATCACTTGTCATTTGAAATTTCTTTAAATTATAGGTGTTGCTGGCTGAAACAGATATTTTGACGCTTTTCACTCCGGCTGCTATGGCACGTTTCAGTCCGTCAATATCCTCCACCAAGGCTTTCAACTCCACATCCGCAGGTTTGTTTAGAAGCTCGTAAACCCCTTCTGCATCTGCAAGTTCCGGTATTCTATCAGGATCAGTGAAGTATCCAAATTCAATGGATTTAAATCCTGCTTCAATGGATTTGTTGATTAGTTTTGCTTTCGTTGCAGTATCTAGTATTTGTTTTTCATTCTGAAAGCCATCTCTCGGTCCGACTTCAGTTATTATTATTTTCTTATTCAAGATATCCTCCTAGTTAATGTAAACAATTATTAGCATAATAATATTATAGATTCTTTTATTAATCAAGCCTTGTCTGTATTGATTAGAATAAAGAAAGTGATATAATTGAATAAACAAAGAAAAGGGAGTGTTGAAATGGGAGAAATAAAAGAAAAAACAAAAATAATTCTGAGAGAGATCATACAGGAAACAAGTGATATATACTCTTTCATATTTGACGTACCAGAAAATTTTCAGTGGGTAGCAGGTCAGCATGGAATATTCAGATTTACAGACAGAGAGATTGAGGATAAGGATTTTAGAATCTTCAGCTTTGCATCGATAAAGGAAGAAAAGACTATGATCTTCTCTACCAGAATCATTGAAGATCCAAGCGATTATAAAAAAAATCTGTTGCTTCTCGAGCCCGGTGATATCATGACAATAGATGGCGCAGTCGGCAAGTTCATTCTTGACGATTTCAACCAGATTACCTGTGTAATGGCAGGTGGTATTGGCATTACGCCTGTTAGAGCATTTATGAAGCAAATTGATGAGCTTGGCATCAATCCGACTCTTATTAAGGTGCTCTACTCCGATGATAGGGGTGAGTTTGCTTATGAACAGACCCTGCTCGATATCAATGCCAAGTACGAAGGTCTTGATCTGGAATTTATCTCTGACAGAAACATTTTTACTGACAAAATTGCTGAATTCGCATCAGAGCACGAGAACAAAGCACTTTACTACATTGCAGGCACACCAGGCATGAACAGTTTTTTGACTGATAAACTCATTAGATTAGGTATAGAAAAAAACCGAATTAGAACAGATATATTTACTGGATACTAAAAATGTGTTATAATAAATGATAATTATTATCATTTAAAAGAAAAGAGATGACTCAAAATGAAAGATTTATCAGATTTGGCATATGATTTATTCATGTTGCCTCTAGAAACATTTTTGCTTAACAGAAAAAGAAAGAATGTATTTAAAGATGTCACTGGAGATGTTCTTGAAATAGGTGCGGGCACGGGAACCAATTTAAAGTATTACAATTATAACAAGCTCAAGTCACTGACTATCACAGACCAGGAACTATCACCAGCGCTTACAAATCATAAATATCCTGATCACTTGAATGTCAAAACACTTCAGGCAGATGCACAGAGTCTACCCTTCCCATCTGGATCTATGGACAGTGTTGTCTTCACTTTAGTATTTTGTAGCGTAACCGATCCATATGTTGGATTCAAGGAAATAAAAAGGGTATTGAAACCTGATGGTAGAATATTCTTCATCGAGCACGTCTTGCCCCTCCACAATCCAATGAGGGAGGTTTTTCACAAGGCCAACCATCAATGGACAAAAATTGCAGGGGGATGCAACCTAAGCAGAGAAACCGATAAGGTAATCGAAGAATCTGGCTTTAAAATCGAAAAACTGGAAAGGTTTTTCGGTGCCTTCATCACTGGTGTTGCTAGTATCAGTTAGATTAATGACCAGATTAATGAAACTAAAGAAAAAGACAACGTTGATATTGAAATCCACGTTGTCATTTTTGATTCTTGCTACTTGACTGCTATGGCATCAATTTCTACGCCCACATCTTTAGGCAGTCTGGAAACCTCCACGGCGCATCTCGCTGGCTTATGTCCTTCAAAAAACGCTTCATACACGCCATTTACCGCTACAAAGTCATTCATATCCTTTAGGAAAACCTGGCACTTGACGATATCCTCCAACTTGTAACCCGCTTCGGTGACAATCGCTTTGATATTTTCCAAAGATTGCTTTGTCTGGATTTTGATATCATCACTGACCAGCGTCATGGTTTCAGGTACAAAAGGAATCTGACCTGACACGTACAATGTTCCATTAGCTTCCACTGCCTGGGAATAAGGTCCCACCGCCGCTGGAGCATTTTTTGTTGTTATGAAATTTTTCATTTTTACCTCCTATTTTATAGATTGTGAACTTCTATTAACTAATTTATTTCAAAAAACAAAAGGAACCGTCCCTTTTGTTTTTTGTTTAGTCTGGGTAGTAGATAATGACTGACATCTTGGTTTCTGTATCTCCTGAATTTTTGTAGGAATGAACTTTATCCCCTCTAAATTCAAATCCATCATCCTTATTGAGAAGAAATTCGGTTCCTTCAACTGTTATCTCCAGCTGACCCTCATACACAACTACCATCTCTAGAGTATCCTTGTTGTGAGCCTCGGCATTCAACCTACCACCCGGCGCTACGACAACCTGATACATCTCGAACTTTCTACCCTCTTCAAAGGGAAAAAATGGGTAGATCCTATATCTGCCATTGTCTTCTATGATGGCTGATAAATCTGATTTATAGATAACCTTGTTTTCTTCAACAGGCTTCTGTATAAGCGATGACAGAGAGACTTTGAGACCGCTGGCTATCTTCCAAAGCGTGGCAATTGTAGGGTTTGATTCTCCCCTCTCAATCTGGCCTAGCATGCTTTTGCTGACACCTGTCAGGCTCGCAACATTATCAAGGCTAATTCCTCTATTGATCCTTATTTCTTTCAGATTATCCGCTATCACACTGTTAAGTTCTTCCACAAGTGTCTCCTTACCCGCAAAGTAATTACATAGACTATTATATCATAAACAGAAGCCAGTGAATAATCAATAATTGATTATATAGTAATCTTCGATTTTTTAATCAGTTATTGATTGAAAGGAGGTGAATATAATGGCTATAGTAGCAACTGAAAATGAAGGCAGAGTGACACTTGTGCTGAACAAAGGCACAGACGGAGACGGCAACACTCTGACAAGCAACAAGTCTTATTCAAGAGTAAAACCCGCAGTATCTGACGATGATGTGTATGGAGTAGTTAGCGGCATAGCATCCCTACAGGAATACCCTGTAGTAACCGTTAGAAAAACTGCAGAGTTTGATCTCGTAGACATGCCTTAGTCCCATCCAATAACATAGGTAAGGAGGTGAAAACATGACAATCAGACTATCAATGAGCTTTAAAAATGCAGCTGACAGAACATCAAGCTACACAATAGACGATCCTAGAGCAGACATATCCGAAGCAGAAGTACAGGCTGTAATGGAGGATATGATTACGCGCAATATCTTCAATACATCAGGTGGAGATCTAAAAAGCATCGCTTCAGCAAAAGTGACAACAACTGATGTCACTCAGCTAATCTGATAGCACCTTAGAAACCGTTATCCAGGGACTCTGCAGTGCTTATCACCCACTTATCAACAGGGTTCTTGGATTCAGTTGGCGTTTATACGCCATCTGAACCTTAGAAACCGTTATCCAGGGACTTTACAGTGCTTATCTCCCACTTATAGAAGTGGGAGTCCTAGCACTGTTAGTCATTGGATAAACTCATCGTAGGTGGTTTCGTCATAAGGTACAATAATCTCACCTGAGATGATTTTACTTTTGTATAATTCTGCAGATTCTGCGATCAGATTTGAAACATTCCC
>CAKMKB010000136.1:0-7740 GCA_927435965.1 uncultured Clostridia bacterium | reverse complement strand
ATATATTTGGATCAAACTGACTGCCTGCTTTAGCTTCTATCTCTTTCAAAGCCATTTCTTCAGTCATTTTTTTCTTATAAGGTCTGTCATGTATCATGGCATCATAGGCATCAATGATTGAAAATATTCTGACTACTTTAGGTATTTCTTCTTGCTTGAATAGTCCGGGATAACCAGTTCCGTCCCAATTCTCGTGGTGTAGAAGGATCAATTCATCAATTGCGATAGATTCCCGGGATTCTTTGATAATATTGTAGCCTATCTCACTGTGGCGCTTCATGTCTTCCCATTCTTCTTTATTAAGCGATTCAGTCTTCTGAAGAATCTCTGCAGGTATACCTATTTTCCCGATGTCGTGAAACTCACATAATAGCATCAGCTCTTCTTTTTCAATGTCTGTCAGATGAAGTTTTTCTGCTATTAGCATTCCAATGGCTTTCAATCTATCGTAATGGGCCTTGGTTTCAAAGGTTATTTTTTCAAGTCTCTTCTTCAGGTAGGTAATCATTTCCAGTTTAGCTTCCTTGCCTTCCTTTAGTTTAAGGAAATACATTCTATTTTCGGCCAATTTCAACAGTTTGTTTATATCTTCTTCTTCACTTGTCTTAGTGGCTGACCCAAAGCTGATGCTGACATTGATAAAATCCAGCGGGTTTTGTCTAAAAGCGGTTTTCATTCGATCAACAATCCTTGTGACTGTTTCTTCTTTTGTGTTGGGAAGAAGAATCATAAACTCATCTCCACCAACCCGGCTGACGATGTCTTCCTTTCTGGAAGCATCCTTGATGACATCAGCAACCTTTTTGAGAGCTTTGTCCCCCATCTCATGCCCGAAAGCATCATTAATGAGTTTTAAACCGTTCAGATCTCCCATAACAACACTTAATGGCAACTGTCTGCTTGTATCCAATCTTAGTAGTTCTTCCTCAAAAAATGCCTTGTTGTATAATCCCGTCAAACTGTCCTTGAAGTATTTTTCTGTCTTCTTCTCAAATGAATAGAGGTTATCTTCATATGTTTGACTGTCTTTTTTTTGTTTTTCAGCTGATTTTTTCATACTGGTGATGTCTGTATAGAATAGGATCAGGTAATCCCTATCATCGCTGAATATGTTGATGATGTAAGTTCTGTCCAACTCTTCTATATATTTCTCATACTTTCTTCTAGTGCCTGGTATCATATTGTAGTAAAAATCCTGAAGTCCAAATATGTCTTTGCGTTCCACTACAATTTTGGATATCTTTTCACCAATCAGCGTTTCTGCTTTGACACCTGCCACCATCCTGAAGTTTTCACTCGTGTTGACCAGAACATAATCGTTGAATTTTCCCTGGTGGTTAAAAATTGCTTTAAACTGAATAAAAAAATCAAATCTTGAAGGATATTCCATATTTTCACTTCCCTCCCGTTATATTTTGAGAGTGCCTACGCTTATTATATAGAACGCGAATTACATTTCAATTACATAGAGGCGTAAAATGAAGCTAAAAAAAAGAAAACTGCAAATTTCTTACAGTTATCTTTTAAATCAAAGGTAACTTTTATTAGTCTATAACTATCTCTCGGTTGACATAATCAAGAATCAAAATCTGAGATGATCCTCCTAAATTTTCTTCTGCAAGTTTTGCAAGCTCACTCAAAGCATCCTTTAAGTCATTGACTCTGTTAGCATCTACCAACTCGATGCATAAGAAAGCATTTTTCGTTTGCTCAGTCAGCATGGTTCTGACAGATTCTCGCCAATTCCAGCACCTGCAAATGGCACCCGCATCGTCTTTATAAACAATTTCGTCTTTATTGGGTGGAGCGCTTTCTTCCGATCCAAGTGTTATAAACGGCTCATCTCCAGTAGCTTTTGTCAGTCTGATATTGCCGACAAAAGTATCTATATCTTCTCCCCCGCATGGCAAAGCATATTTGAGAGATATGGAATTATAAATATCAACAAGTGGATTTATCGTTCCAATCTGGTCTCCCTTGTGTGCTCTTTTCAATAAGGCTTCAACAGAAGACCTTGCTCCTTTCTTAGTTTTGAATTTCTGAAAAGCCTCTCTCCATACTCTGATAACATCGTTGCTGCTGAAGTCTTCCTTTGGCAAGTGCTTGAATGCTTGTTTTTCAGCATTTATGAGCATCTCCTTATACCGATCGCTATCCTTGATAGTATTGTCTATATCTTTAAATACAATAACACCAATCTTTGCTTCAGGAAACAGTTCCCAAAAGCTGTTCTCCACAATAAATTTTTTCATGATTTAGTTTCCTCCTGACTATTCACTGCGCAAAATCTTCTCCATCTTCTTTCCTTTTGCCAGCTCATCTATCAGCTTATCCAGGTAGCGGATTTCTTTCATGATCGGTTCTTCAATATCCTCTACTCGCACGCCACAAACAACTCCCTTAATCAATGACCGTGAGGGATTCATTTTAGGAGCTTCATTGAAAAATGTCTCAAAACCCGTCCCTTTTTCTAATTGCGACAAAAGCTCTTCTTGACTGTAGCCTGTTAACCAAAGAATAATCTCATCAACTTCTTCTTTTGTGCGACCCTTCTTTTCTGCCTTGGCAATATACATGGGATATACTCGCGATACACTCATAGTATAAATATTATGTCTACTCATTTTGTTTTACTCCTTCAAACATGATTTTTCTCTTCTTATTTTTTAGGTCGGCTTATCCACCACTCCAATATAACACCATAGACCACCCCAGCCAAAAAACTGACAGGATCTACAAATCCTGTAGAGCTATAAAAAGCAAAGGAAACCAATAAGCCCAATAAAGCGCCACGGATCAAAACCTTGGGTCTATTTGTAGCTATCCACGGAGCACCCACAGCTAGTCCTAAAATAACACGGTTATACCATAGTGAGAATACAAAGACTGGTGAAGCGGTGAAACCTGATCGCACATAGGCCCCTATAACACAAACTATTCCTAGCAAAGCTCCACCTATAAGTGCTGTTTTCATTCTACTAGTCATGTCCACTCCTCCTGGTTATTAATCTTCCAAAGCTAACCTTGCAGCATCTTTGGCATGAATTAAAGTCGTATCAAAAACAGGTAAATCAGTATCATCTTGGTTGATGAGCATCCCCACTTCCGTACAGCCTAGTATCACACCCTGAGCACCTTGTTTTCCTAGTTTTTCTATAATATCATGAAACTTTCTTCTTGATAATTCTGAAATGATGCCCAGACATAGCTCATTAAATATTACAGTATTGATTATTTCTATACCCTGTTCATCAGGAATGAGAACTTCAATTCCAGAACTCTCCAGCTTAGCTTTATAAAAATCCTGTTTCATGGTGTATTTAGTTCCCAGTAAAGCTACCTTTGGAATATTCTGTCGTTTCAACTCAGCTGCTGTCGATTCTGCTATATGAATAATTGGAATATTGATACTGCTTTGAATTTGCGGGGCTACCTTGTGCATTGTATTGGTACAGATCACAATAAAATCCGCTCCTGCTCTTTCAAGATTTTGAGCGACTTTTGATAGAATGTCAGCACTTTTTTCCCAATCTCCAGAGGATTGGCATTCCTCTATTTCAGCGAAATCCACACTGTACATCAATATTTTCGCAGAGTGTAGACCACCTAATTCCTTATTTATAATTCTGTTAATAATCTGGTAGTAAGTCACCGTACTTTCCCAGCTCATTCCACCAATTAATCCTATAGTTTTCATGGTGACACCTTATCTCCCGTAATAGCTCTTTCTGCCCATTTTGAATCTTTAAATATAGCTCTGGCAACACCTATAAGATCAGCTTTACCATCTTTTAATAGTTTTTCAGCTTCATTGGCTTCTTTTATGCCTCCAGTCAGAATCACAGGAATAGAGATAACCTTCTTGATTTCCTCTGTTAAGGGAGAAAAATATCCCGGTTCTCTAACACCCGGTCTGGTATATCCACAGAAGCCACCTGAAATGTCTAGAATATCAACTCCAGCCTTTTCAAATTCAATAGCAGCAATCTTACTATCGTCAATTGTGATTCCCCCATCCTTGTAATCCGAAGCCGCTAATCTTAATAATATAGGGAATTCTTCACCCACAGCGTCACGAACCGCATTTATAACTTCAAGATGAATTCGTATACGGTTACGGACACCTCCACCATATTCATCTTCCCTCATATTAGTTAATGGGGAAAAGAATTGATTTAATAAGTAGCCGTGAGCAGAATGTATTTCAACACCGTCGAAACCTGCCTCTTTAACCCGAGTTGCAGCTCTTCCAAAGGCTTCAACTACTTTATTAATATCCTCTTTTGACATTGCCCTAGGTACTTCGCCACCATGAAGTGGATTGACGACTTCTGATGGACCTAATACTAACTCACCAGTTATATCACTTTTCGACGCACTTCCTGCAAAATTAATCTGCATCACTGCTTTTGATCCATTGTTATGAATGGTGGTTGCTAATTGTTTCAATCCTTCCATTACACTATCATTAGCGACTGACATTTGATTAGCACTTGCCTTGCCTTGTTGAAGAATATAACTGTGCTCAATGACAAATAAAGAGACGTAACCTCCCTGTGACTTTTCATTATAGTAAGCTAAAACATCATCGCTAACTGTACCATCCTCATTGGATTTCGAAGTAGCCAGTGGCGCCATTATCAAGCGATTTTTCAGGGTTATTTTATCTGTTTGTAATACATTTGTTAAATATTGCATTTTAGTATCTCCTCATTAGTTTTTGATATTGTTCATCATTTGTTGATACTTTTTATTATACCCTATTCCAACCTAACCGGTGGATAAAATGTAACGGGATAAGAAAAATGCATTTGTTTGATTTTCCATACTCCCTCTTTATTGACAGCTTGCATGGACAATCTTAATGGCCAATGATAATCTTCACCCTTGGTGGTTTCTAATAAAGTATCTGCTGTACCATGTATTATTTCTAAGCGTTTCCTTTTTGGAGAGATTTCATCCTTTAGTTTCTTTTCAATCAAACTCAAGCGATAATTATAATAGCTCTCTCTTTGAATCTTCTCATAAACAACACCTGTCATAGCAATAAAAGACACATCGCCATGAAAGGATATATGAGCGTCATCAATATTAAGTTTTAAATCGCCCCAGTATTTCCAATCATCTTCAATAATTTTAGCGATTTCTTCATAGCCAAAACACCATTCAGAGCTCTCAGGAGTTACTGCTGAAGTCCCTATCACTAAAATGTCTTGCTCCTTTAAAAATACATCTTCTACAAAACTCTGAACCTGATCTAAATCTCTTTCAGTATATCCCTTTTGAATTCTTTGTAATAGAGAAATTATTTGATTTCTCTCTTGATCTTGCTTATGCAAATTCTTACCTCCTTAAGTTTAAGCCAACATTTTTGGATATTTCTTTTCTAACCACCCAACAATTACCCATGCCATCAGACTGGTAAGAATTAAAAATGGTGTTTCCGGGAATAAAAGAACAAGAATGAAACTCATTGTATTATTGAGTGCGTGAAGCACAACAGCTGCCCAGATGTTCTGTGTCTTTTCATACAAGAAATTTGTAATATAGTTCATAGCAACAATTGAAGCAGTAAAACCTACCAGAGTTGGTAGTAGTACGGCAAGTCCGAGAGGCATATACATAATAAACATTAAAGGGTAATGCCAGACAGCCCATATTATGCCACCCTTCCATGCAATATCCCAGAAGGACATACCAGTAGACTTCATCTCAGGATACAAGACGCCCCTCCAACCAAACTCTTCTGTGCCGCTAGTGATTAAATTTGAAATAAAATATAGAATTATTGAAGTCACTATTACCATCAGTTGAGCATTTGGATTGAAATAAGAAGTTGCGATACTCAAGATGATTGGAGGTATAACAGATATTACAGGAATCAGTATGACATAGTGCCAGAGCTGCGGTGCGTTATTCTTGCGCTTTACTAAACCTCCGAAACCTCCTACTACCAGAAATCCTATAAATGGCCCATATACTGCTAAGGCAAATAATAATTGAGGAAAGAAACGATCAGTTCCCCATGATTCAGTCCATAAATTAAAAACAGTATAATCAACTGATAGAATACTACCACGTAAATTACTAATAAAGTAAGCTGCAATCCAACCAACCCAAGTCCATGCAAATGCAGTTAACAAAAACAGTTTAGTTCTCTTATTAATGCTCCAAGACTTCATATCATCCTCCTTTTGAATAAGAATTACTTTAATTATAAATGATTATCCTTCTCATTACAAGGTTATATCCTTTCCATACTCAAGTTTAAAACACACATCGGATAAAAATTATGGAGATGACATGTGGGTGTCATCTCCATAAATAATGGTCATCTATAACTAGCAATTAGATTTATACAGTTGGCGGTCCTTCTACAACCGTAACTGTTGCATTTACTTCCAACAAACCATCATCTAGTGGTGGTTCAACATTAATCGGTAGTACATAAGTGCCTATAGCTTGATATTCACCTAGAACCTCAGGATTATAATCAATAATACTCCAAATCAATTCTAACTCATGAGATACACCTGCTGCATCAATTGCCATTACTGATGGTGCAAGTAATACATCTGATTCAAGTGTGCCTCTAAAAACAATAACGTTATCCACTACATCTAATGAGGTTATGTGGGGGTTTTTAATATTTATTGCCTTATCTATTCTTAGTTCATCACCATCATTTGTTCTAACATCATTAGGCAATTCGACAGATCCTGTTGCATTTTGTATTCCAGAAAGCATATTATTGTAGTTCACTATATCCCAAGTAACATCACACTCTAATTCTCTCCCGAGATTATCTAGTATTAGAATTTTAGCAGGTAGATAGTTCGATATGGCATCATCTAATAACGTACCATAAGGAATAAAAATATCATCAATACTATGTACACTCGTCACAACTGATTGGTCTGTGCTTATCACTAAAGCTGGTGTTAAACTCGATGCCTCATGGGTTGCTGTTTCTTTATACCTGCCGTATAATTCGTATTCACTATATACTTCCAAGTCTGTGAAAGTACCACTAGACAGCCAATCATGAGCAATTTCGTCACCCTGCATTAGTAGATATTCTATACCTGCCTCTGTTGTGACTTGTATTGTTGTTTCTGTAGTATCCCAATTCCACTGGGGTGTTGGTGCTATGGTGTTAGGTGCTTTCCCTACTCTTATAGGCGAGGTCATAAGAATGCCATTCAACTCCTCACCCATTACCCAGACTGCAATATCTTTACCAATATCGGTTTCAGTAAGTGTATAAGTTGACCCACTAGCATCTGGAATCATTTCGAGAAATCCTCTGATCCAACGATAGGTTAATGTATCATAATTAACGTTTTCAGGTGATGATATATCAAGAACAACCCCAAGTGTTTCACCATAGTAAGCGTTTCCTATTAGCTGAGCTGTACCTATAACAGGAATTAGTTCATTCGTAAAGATTGCTTTATAGGTTGTATCTATTGAAGGCATAGAAATCATTAAAGGATTAGTGAAACTTTGAGTGCTCCCAGTTTCCCACCTGAGAAACACTCTTCCAGGTGATGGTGTAGCTTCTAATGTGACTGGTGTTCCTGGTTTATATTGTCCACCTCCAATGTTTCCACCATCAATACAATTACCACCAATACTACCGCCACCGCAACCACCACCACCACCTAGGCCTCCATCACCATCATTTGTTCTAACATCATTAGGCAATTCGACAGATCCTGTTGCATTCTGTATTCCAGA
>CAKMKB010000135.1:0-4102 GCA_927435965.1 uncultured Clostridia bacterium | reverse complement strand
AAATCCCCAGTTAATCCAGCACGCAATTAGTGCTACAAACACCGTAATCATAACGGCTGAAGCCGGTGATTTTGCGGTGCTGCCGATTGACTGCAGAATCTTCTTGAAAACAGGTGCCTGCGCCATAGCGCTTCCTGTTACAAGAATCAATACCATCTGCATGGAGAAAGCCAACAAGGCCCAGAAACCATTTCCCCAATGTTTAACCATGTCCATAGGACCTTGACCTGTCAAAGCCAGTCCTAGGAGAACAACAATAAATGTAAGAATGACTGCGAATAAGAACGGGTCTGGTAGATACTTGTTGACAATTGTAACACATGCGTTTGTAAACTTTTTAAACATATGTTCCTCCTAAAATTTTTTTGCGAACAAATCTTCACATTTATATTATACTATAATGAATTTTCTTTGCAAGGTATTAGTAAATAAATACAATATTGGTAATTTTAGATGCAATTTAAATAAAAATAACCTTATTGAATTTTTATCTTCTTTTATAAGGTTATTTTCTATTTTAATTCTATATATTTTGTTTTAGATGTGAAATCTTGTTAAAATTTTATCTGTTGTTAACAACTTATTCCATAAACTCGCGATGTTTTTCTTCTCCTCTTAGGACTCTCAAGATACCCAAAGTCAGAGCTTCCATTTCATTCTCCCCCGGAATGATGATGACATCACCTATAAATTCTACTCTTTCCTTTACCCATCCCATCAATATTTTGGAGTATGCCAGACCACCGGTAAGTATAACGCCGTCTACATCTCCTTTAACAACTGTGGCCAACTCTCCAATTCCCTTGGCTATCTGATAAGCCATGGCCTCAAAGATCAATTTTGCATTCTGATCTCCTTGATCGATCATCTTTTGAACTTCTCTGGCATCGACAGTATTCAGATGCGCCTTCAATCCTCCGTTGCCTCTCATTTTTTTTGTGATGTCATTTTTATTGTGCTGTCCTGAAAAGCACAAATCCACCAACTTTCTACCGGGAACCCGTCCAGATCTTTCCGGAGAAAACGGGCCTTCATCATCAGACAATAGGTCAACCATCTTTCCTCCACTATGGACTGATAATGTGATTCCTCCACCAAGATGAGCCACAACAAATTTGCAGTCTTCATATCTTTTGTTCATGTCATTGGCAACCTTGATAGCACATGCCCGCATGTTGAGAGCATGCAACAGACTTACCCTCTCAACCTCAGGTATTCCTGTGATTTTTGCAATTGGCTCCATTTCATCTACGGCGACAGAGTCATAGATATAAGCATCTACGCCGACCATCTTTGCTATCTCATAGGCGATGATACCACCCAGATTTGATGCATGTTCAACTCTAGGTCTGTTTTTAAGAACATCCAGCATAACATCGTTGACTTTATAGGCACCAGACTTAACCGGCGGCAAAAGACCGCCACGGCCGACGACGGCTGATAGCTCTTGAATATTGAAATTATTTTTTTTCAGACAGTCCAGTACTTTTGCTTCCCTGAATTTATACTGGTCAGGAATGCTTTTGTATTGTCCGAGTTCCTTATCATCATGTATTAAAGTTTCCACAAAAACTTCTCTCTCGTCATCATAGAGAGATATTTTGGTAGAAGTGGACCCAGGATTGATGGCTAAGATTTTATACATATTTGCCTCCACTGCTTTTTATTCTCTATTATATCAAATGGAATTCCTGTTCACAATATATCTTTATTTTTTGAAAAGAAACCATTTCTGGCTATCCAGCTCATATTTCAATTCATAAAGATCCTTGCCATTGTTCATGCATACAAAAACGATTCTTTCGTTTCCTGCCAGTTTTTCCCGGTACTGCTTGATTATTTTTCCCACTATGACGGGTCTGTCTTCATATTTAAACTTAAAAGGAACTATCTTTCCACCGGTTTCAAAAATTGCTATCATGTCAATCGGATGATTCAGAAGCTTCATAAGAATAATCCTCCTTAATTACAAAATACTACGCATATCAGGATAGTCATCATCCGGATATCCTCCCAATATAGGGCTCAATCCCGAATCTATATAACCACCTCTTATAATTGAATATTTTCCGTATTTTTCTCTGATATGGTCTATGGCACAATCCAGTTTCTCCATTTTTTCACTATATTGGTTTTGAAAAAAATTCAGCTGTTTCACTTTTGTTTTCTCTAAATCGGTAAACCTGACATTCATATGCCTGATGGGCTGCCGATCCCATGCTTCATCAAAAAGATCCTGCACCGCTTCATACAAATCATATGTGCAGTTCGTGAAATAAGAAAGCTTCCTCTGATGTGACAGGTATCCGAATGCCTTATCCTTAATCCCCACTGCAACAACCCGACAACTTAGATCTTCATCCCTCAATCTTTTGGATGCTGTTTCTACCAGACTCAGCAATATCTTATGGGCAGTCAAGCTATCCTCAACGTCAAAGGGTATAGTGCTGCCATTACCTACCCCTTTGAACGGAATGGATTCTTCCGTCGAGAATGTTGAATCGTCGATGCCTCTGGCATAATCATATATCAATCTACCATGGGATTTCAAAAGACTTGAGAGCATATTTTTGTCAGCATTTGCCAGCTGCCCAATGGTATTTATGCCAATATTGTTTAGTTTGACTTCTGTCCTCCTGCCAACCATAAAAAGTTCTCCTACCGGCAATGGCCAGAGTTTACTCTTCAACTCATCAAGATACAGGGTATGGACTTTATCAGGTTTTTCAAATTCACTCGCCTGCTTTGCCAACAGTTTGTTTTCTGAAATACCGATATTGACCGTATATCCAAATTCCGTTTTGATTCTTTCCTTGATCTGATAAGCAAGAGGAATTGCATCTCCGTTAATCAATTCGGTTCCCGTCAGATCCATAAAGCATTCATCTATGCTAAACACATCCACTTTAGGTGTGTATTCCTTCAGCATGTCCCTTAGTTTCCTGCCGGCTCTTACGTATATGTCATATCTTGGCGATATTATCTTGAGGTCAGGGCACTGAAGCCTTGCTTCCATCAGTGATTGTCCCGTTTTAATACCAAGTTTTTTGGCAGGGATGGATTTAGCCAATACGATGCCATGACGCTTCTTTTCATTTCCCCCTATAACACATGGCTTATTCATAATGTCTTCTTCTATCCCTATTTGTTGGTTGTAAGCCGCATGCCAAGATAGAAAAGCTGAGTTTACATCTATGTGCATAACAACCTTTTTCTTAATCATAAAAAAACCCTCTTTCAAAACAATGTCCGTGTAACTGATTATATCATCGAACATATGTTTTGTGAAGAGGTTTTAAATTTCTTTATTGTTATTTTTTTCTAAAAAGGTTCAAATCCTTGTTCTGTCCACCAGTCTTCCATATTTAACTGATACGCTTTGAAGAACTGTTCAAGATGCACTTTTTCCCATTTAATCAACATATCATAAAGCTTTTTTGCTTCAGGATGATCGCTTTCTTCTTTAGCGTTCTGATAGAATTCAACAGCTGCTTTTTCCAAATTGACCGCTGTTCCATAAATTGAAACTGCGATTGATGATTTAGGAAATTTGTACTTGTTCCAATCATAAATCTTAGGAGAAGGTGGATCTGCCAAAAAAGCTAGTGAAAATGCTTCTTCGTCTGAATCCTTTATTTTGTCAAACAGTTCCTTCAAATATTTGGAGTGGGTTAATTCCTCTTCAGCAAGAGTATCCAAAGCCAATTTGGTTTCTTCTGAATCAGCTTGATTTTCTGCCATTTTATAAAATTCATATCCCTCTATCTCGTTAATGATAGCCTGCTTTATAATTAACAATTCGTCCAGTTTCATCTTTTCTCCTCTTTAAAATTATTTACAATCAAATATTATCACTTGGCTCTGACGGTGTCAAACTCTAATCTCCATAAGACCTTGTCCATTCTAGTTCCCTTTTAGCTATTGACATAAAATCTCATAGAAACTATAATGTTATAGATTATTTTATTATAATTTTTCTTAAAACTATAAAATACTAGAAATAGAGAGGTTCCACTGTGTATGAATTTAAGAACCATTTTGAAATAAGAAAGGCAATTGAAATATTCGAAGATCAGATATTATCAGAAAATCTTAAGCCAGG
>CAKMKB010000134.1:0-4234 GCA_927435965.1 uncultured Clostridia bacterium | reverse complement strand
TTTTCTTGCAGTACCCTCAACAGCTTCTTTTGTAAAGATAGATCCATGTCACCCACCTCGTCTAAAAAGAGCACGCCCCCATTGGCCTGTTCCATCAAACCAATTTTTCTTTTTTGAGCTTCTGTAAAGGCACCTTTTTCGTATCCAAACAGCTCACTTTCCTGGAGTGATTTAGGTATGGCCGCACAATTCAATGCAACGAATGGTTTGTTTTCTCCCAAGTTCTTAGCGATACTTTTCGCCACAATTTCCTTTCCTGTTCCACTCTCTCCCATAATCAGCACACTTGTGTTCAAATTCTTATCCGTAATAATCTTTATCGTATTTCTAATTTTTTCTATGCTGGCACTGGTTCCAATCAACTCATTAGATTCATATTTTTTGATATTTGACTTTTTATCGATGAAATCTCTCAAGCTATTGATAGAGTCCACAACATCAGCAATTTTAAATGGCTTTGTAAAATAATCATAAGCACCAAGCTTCATCGCTTTAACAGCTAATCTCACTTCACTGATATAGGTAATCATAATGACTGTCATGTCTATTTTGAGTCTGTTGATTGTTTCAAGAACTTCTATGCCATCAATACCGGGAAGTTTGATATCAATAATCGCCAAATCAATCTTCTTGCTCTTAATGATTTCCAAGCCTTCCTCACCTGATTGAGCTACATGGACATTGACTCCCTTAAGCTTCTGAATACCTACTTTCAATGAAAATCTTATGCTTTTCTCATCATCTATAATCAGAATATTCATCAATTTGACCTCCTGTTTGGTATGGTGATGATGAACTCGGTGCCTTCTCTATATTTACTCGACACTTCAAGTTTTCCGTCATTATCCCTGATTGTTTTATAGGCCGTCGAAAGGCCGAGTCCGGTTCCATCTTTCTTAGTTGTATAAAAGGGTTCAAATATGTTTTTTAATTCATCGTCTTTAATACCTATTCCTGTGTCTTTGATTACTATACGGATTTTCCCGTCCGCTTCTGTGATGTCAACAAATATATGCCCACTGTCATTGATTGCTTGTACTGAGTTTTTTATGATATTGATCATCGCTTGTTTGAAATTTCTCCTATCAACACTTGCATACATGGTGTCTTGCTCAAAGTTCATGTGAATTTTAACGTCTCTATTAATCATTTCAGCTCTAAGTATGCTGACTGCTTCCGTTATAATCTGACACACGTCAACATTGACATCTTCATGGTCTTCTGACTTCGAAAAATTTAAGAACTCAAGAACGATCTGATTCAATTCATTGATTTCTTCTTCAATAAGAACCAATATTTCGTTTTTCTCTTCTTCCGTTGTTGTGACGCTTTTATAAAGTTCCAATAAATTACTTAGGCCTGCTAATGGGTTTCCTATGTCATGTATAATGGAAGAAGAAAACTCGCCCACTATACTCAATCTATCTTCTCTTTTTAACTCCTCTTCCATTTTTTTCAAGACTTCCAAGTTTATAAACAAGAATACAAATCCAACTTCTTCACTGTTTCTATTCTTGACTTTTGAGCACAAAATCCTACACGGAATGTTTCTTTTTTCTTTATTGAGTATTAAACCTTCCTTTTCTAGGATATCATTGGTCATTCGTTTCAACTCCATCAATAATTTCGACAGGTCGAAATGTATTTTCTCGCTCAAAAAAGTGAATCTTTTACCAATCATGTTTATACTATCAAATCCAGTAATAGTCTCCGCAGCCTTGTTGAATATAACGATATTGTCGTTTGAATCAATCACCACTATCCCGCTGCCTACACTCATCAGGATATTATTTAAATACTGTTGAATCCTATTCTCTCTCTCAACTGACTTTTTGAGTTCCTCAACCTTTATGTCCAGACTGGTAGTCATATCTCTGAATGTATTGGCTAACTCGCCTATCTCATCTTGTCTGATTATAGATAACTCTCCAAACTTATTGTCCCCGGTGCTCCAATCTCTTACCATTGAGACTAATTTCTCGATTGGTTTTGTCACACCCAAAGATATGATAAAGCCTATAATTATTCCCAAAGCTATGATAATAAAAGAAATATATTTTAAATCATTCACAATTTTATAGGCTTCATTCAATAATACAGTCTCTTCCTGTTCGACGATAACGGTCATACTGGAGCCTTCAACGCCATTGACAGCAAGATAATAAGTTTCATTCCCTCTTTGCATTGTAATATTTACCCTTGTATTATTAGAAATGACCGAATATATGTCTGTCTTTTCACCATCCATTTCAATAGGATTGTTTTCGAAAACCGATATTTCCAAATCATCCATTTCCTCATATGGGTTTACGATTAGGGAACCATTGCTGTCTACTACCCAGATACCACCATTAAACTTTACATCCGAGCTGAGAACAACATCTTTCACGGATTTCAGTGGTATTCCCCCAGCTATCAGACCATAAAGCTCACCTTCATGAAACACAGGAGCCGCAACGACAAAGTGCGGTCTGCCAAGAACACGGCTCACATATAACTGGCTGATATAAGGCTCCTGGTACTCTATGATATGTTGAAAATAGTCTCTGTCAGTATAAGTCCTCTGATTGATTGCAACTGGATTATATGGATTGGAGTAAACCATTCTGCCTTCAGTGTTAGTGAAAAAAACCAGCCCGAAATTTGCATAGTTGTCAAACAATCTATTGATTTCATAGTATATGTTATCCTCAGTCTTTTCATTTGAGGAGATAAGATTTGCAGAAGTTATGATATCAACCATTGCCATATCCAGATAAATACCAATTTTTTTACTCATTAATTCTGCAATGTCGGCATTTTTTGATAATTTCTCTTCCAATGCATTTTTTTGAACGCTATTGATAATCAGGGCAGCACTAATTAGAATCATAATCAACAAATATCCAGTGAAGAAAACGGGTATCTTAAATTTAAGGCTTTTTAAATTCATCTTTACCTCGGAAAAATATATTGTCCTATTATAACAAAAATAACAACCCCTTAAAAGAGGTTGCTACTAAAAATAATCATCAATCAAAATATCTCTAATTTTTTTCGACGCGCTACCGTCTCCATAAGGATTGACGGCATTCGCCATCTCATCATATTTCGCGCTGTCATGTACAAGTTCTGAAATCATTTGGTAGATATCATCTTCAATTATACCTGCCAGCTTCGCCGTTCCTGCTTCTATGCCCTCGGGTCTTTCGGTCTCTTTTCTTACAACCAGAACCGGCTTACCCAATGTGGGTGCTTCTTCCTGAATACCACCGGAATCAGTTACAACCAGGTAGCATTTGTTAATCAGATTAGCAAAAGGAAGATAATCTAGGGGTTCTATGATATGAATCCTGTCACTTTCTCCAAAAACCTTGTCTGATATGCTTCTTACAATGGGATTTAAGTGTATAGGATATATAACTTCAATATCCTCATTCTCTTCGACAACCCTTTTTATAGCTCGAAATATATTGACCATTGGCTCACCAATATTTTCTCTTCTATGGGCGGTTAGTAGAATTATTTTCTTGTTCTGATAATCCAGAGAATTTAAAAAATCATCCTCAAATCTATAACTATCATCTATAACCCGCACCAAAGCATCTATAACAGTATTCCCTGTAACAAATATTTTTTCAATAGGATAGTTTTCCATTAAAAGATTGTTGGCTGCTTGTTTAGTTGGTGCAAAATGATAATGGGTCAGAACTCCGGTCATTTTTCGATTGGCCTCTTCAGGATATGGAGAATATAGATTTCCGCTTCTTAATCCCGCTTCAACATGACCTATCTTAATCTGATGATAGAATCCTACCAAGGCCCCTGCAAAAACTGTTGTTGTGTCTCCTTGTACCAAAAGTACATCAGGTTTGAATTCTTTAACAATTTTCTCCAAACCCTCCATTGCTCTAGTAGTAATTTGAGTCAGCGTTTGACCATGCTGAAAGATGTCCAAGTCATAGTCAGGTTTTATGTTAAAGATTTTTAGTGTCTGATCCAGCATATCTCTGTGTTGTGCTGTTATGCAGACCCGCTGTATAATCCGTTCATCCTCATCCAGTACTTTAACGATTGGCGCCATTTTTATTCCCTGAGGTCTGGTGCCAAAAACTGTTAACACTTTAAGCTTTTCCATTTAAGACTCCTTCATTGTTAGAGCTTTTTCTTATCTCCGTTCAATAAACCTATTTTTTTACCAATCAATACAATGAGAACCGATGTTATCACAATGACGAATGCGCCTTCCAAAGGA
>CAKMKB010000133.1:0-15371 GCA_927435965.1 uncultured Clostridia bacterium | reverse complement strand
ACGATATAGGATTACAGATTTCTCGAATTATATTGAGAATGACGTACTCTCTATTTGTTTTACAGGGGATTTTGATCCATTGGAGAACCTCAGACAACAAGTACTCAGCCAATATCCATTGAATTTCAGTACATCAGTCTCACTTAAGCTACATGTTGAGGCTCTTATGGAGATTTTACATCTAGACGCCTGTAAATGGAAAGCCTTGAAGCGATATGCAGATGTTAAGGGAATAGCAGACGATGAAATACTGGCTTTTGGAGATGACAACAACGATATTGAAATGATAAAAAATGCAGGAATGGGTGTAGTAATGGTCAATGGCACCGATCTGATGAAGAGTGTAGGGAACACAATTACCCGATACTCAAACGATGAAAAAGGCGTATACCATGAACTTGTTAAACTATTTGGAGATCTTAATGACAGCCATATATAAAGAGTATTCCAGCTATTTAAAAGAAAAGTATAATTGCAAGGTTTATAAGCTTCCAGTTAATCTACCTTTGACCTGTCCTAATAGAGACGGCAATCTAAGCTCTGGTGGATGCACTTATTGTGGAGTAATAGGAACCGGCTTTGAGATGCATCCTTGCTCCATGGACGTTTCTGAACAGCTGAAAAAAAACATGTCTTATATCAGAAAAAAGTATAAGGCAGAAAAATTCATAGCATATTTTCAAAATTTTTCTAATACATATTTGGAACTAGATGCTTTCAAACAATATATTCGTGAATCAATCATGGATGATATTGTTGGAATATCAATCTCAACCAGACCAGATTGCCTGAATGATGATTATTTAGGATTTCTGTCAGAACTGGGAAGGGAACACAAGCTTGACATTACAGTTGAGTTAGGATTACAAACTGCGAATTATAAGACACTGAAAAGAATCAATAGGGGACATACTTTAGCAGAATTTATAGATGCAGTTCAGATGATTAAAAAATATGATTTGTCAATCTGTGCCCATGTAATATTGAATCTACCCTGGGATGACATGGAGGATACAATAGAAACTGCAAAGATTCTGTCAGCATTGAGAATGGATTTTGTCAAGGTTCACTCGCTATATATACTGAAAAACACGCAGATGGGTGATGAGTTTCTAAAAGGGACATTCCAAATGATTACGAAAGACGAGTACCTACTCAGACTTGAAACTTTCCTGAGTTATCTTTCTCCCAATATTGTGATACAGAGACTATTTGGTAGAGCCCCTGAAAAAGAAACATTGTTCTCTAATTGGGAAACATCCTGGTGGAAGCTGAGAGAAGAGTTTATCGCAAGCATGGAAAAGAAGAATCTGTTTCAGGGAATATACTTTGATTATTTGGGTGGAAAGGCTTTAAAAAATATGAATAAAACAAACTAAGATATAGAAAACCTTTTCCGTTCATGTTATAATTAATAAAAAGAATTGGAGGCGGTTGAGATGGTCAAGTTAGTTTGTGGTTCCAAGGGAACCGGCAAGACAAGAACAATGGTAGAAATGGGAAACAGCGCTCTGGCAACTGCGAAGGGCAAAATATTCTTTTTAGAAGCGAATAACAAGCACATATACGATTTGAATTATAACATTAAGTATGTCAACACCAAGGAATACGGCATTGTCGGTACAGAACAGTTTTTGAGCTTTGTGTATGGCATGCTTGCAGCTGATTATGATATTGAGCTTGTATATATAGATGGACTATACAAGATAGCAAAAATTGATCTGGATAATCTTGAAGAAGTGATTACGAAACTAGAAGTTGCATCTGAAAAATTTGAAGTTGATTTCATCATGAGTGTCAACCATGACAAAAGTGAAGTACCTGAGAAGTTTCATGCTCATGTTATTTAAATAGAAAATAACAAAACAGCGAATCTACTATAGGTTTGCTGTTTTTTGTGAAAAGGAATAGTTATGCTACCTGAAGGTTTCAAAAATAAAATGAAAATGTTATTAGTAGAGGATTACGAAAGGTTTATCAATAGTTTTCAGGATCAGAATCATAAAGCAATTAGAAGAAATCCTCTGAAAATTGACATGCACACTTTCGAGAGCACCATTGATTACCTAGGGGATAAAGTGCCTTGGTGTGATGAAAGCTACTATATAGATGATGAGCACAGACCGGGTAAAGACTTGTTCTACCATTGCGGTCTTTTCTACATTCAAGAACCAAGCGCCTCGTTTCCTGTCGAATTACTGAATCCTAGGCCAGGAGAGACCGTATTGGATCTATGTGCTGCACCAGTCGGTAAAACAACACAGATAGGCGCTAAGATGGCTAATACGGGTTTTGTAATCGCCAATGATGTCAACTATAAGAGACTGTTGTCACTAAAGAGGAATATTCAGCTGTTTGGATTGTCGAATACTGCTGTGACCAATGAACAACCGTTGTCTCTCAAGCGTCACTTCAGTGGGTTTTTTGATAAGATTTTAGTTGATGCACCCTGTTCGGGAGAAGGGATGTTCAGAAGAGATGATAGGACTAAAAATAAATATGATGGGTATGACGCAAGTAAATTTACGGATCTACAGAAAACAATTCTAAGTGATGCCGGGGACATGTTGAAACCAGGTGGATCAATGGTATATTCTACCTGTACGTTTTCTTTAGAGGAAAACGAGGAGATCATCGAATGGTTTCTCAGCCATAACCATGATTTCAGGACAATACCAGCTGACAATCTGACTCAATTACAAAATCATGTATCTTTTGGTTTTAACGGTTTTGATGATGCCATCCGAATCTGGCCACACCGCCATAAGGGAGAGGGCCATTTTGCAGTAAGGTTGGAAAAGAATGCGTCAACGAAAGCAACTATACAGACAAATTCCGGGAATGATTTACAGTCCGTTTCCAAGACTGGAGAAGATGCAGTTTTGGATTTTTTCAAAGAGATTGGGTTGGAAAATCATATCTGGCATGAGAATCTTCACTTCGAAAGAGATAAGGTGTTTGTATTTAATTCAAAATTCCATAGAGATTTCAACTACATATACAAGGGATTGGAAGTCGGTTACTTTAAAAATAGTCGATTTTTTCCTTCACAGGCATTAGCTATGGTAGCAGATTTAAAAGTAACCAAGAAAATCAACATCAGCTCAGATGATATCAATGCGAGCAAGTACTTAAAGGGAGAGTCCCTATATCTGGAAGGACATAATGGATGGACACTAGTGACCATAGACGGATATCCTGTCGGTTGGGGAAAACTTATCGATGGTTTGATGAAGAATCATTACTTGAAAGAATGGAGATTGATGTGATGGATACGATAAGATTGGATAAGCTATTATCCAATATGGGATATGGTTCCAGAAGTGAAATAAAAAAAATGATTAGTAAAGGCAGCGTCTGTGTTGACCAAAAGGTGGTCAGAGATCCGTCCTGTAAAGTGAATCCAAAAGAGTCAGATGTCACTTTCGATGGAAAGCAGGTCATCTATAAAAAGTTCACTTATCTTATGCTCAATAAGCCTGCAGGAGTTGTGTCCTCAACTGATAGCAAGGACACGAACGTTATTGATATATTAGAAGAGAGATATAAATATATCAACCTGTTTCCAGCAGGAAGATTAGACAAAGATACGGAAGGATTAATAATTCTAACGAATGATGGATTGATGGCACACAATATACTATCTCCAAAGAAGAAAGTCGAGAAGAAATACTACGTGGAAATCGATGAGTCTATATCACAAGATCAAATAGAAACATTGGAAAATGGCGTAATTTTGGAGGATGGTGACAGATGTCTACCAAGCAGAGTAGAGATTCTTGAAGAAAGTGACATATTATGTAAACTAAACCTGTATATCATGGAAGGTAAATACCATCAGGTAAAAAGGATGTTTGCAGCTATTGGACGAAAAGTGACTTATCTTAAACGAATTTCTGTCGGTAGAATTGTATTGGATGAGAATTTAAGAACAGGAGAATATAGGGAACTAAGTGAAATTGAGTTGAAAAATCTTCCTGTAAGTAAAGACTAAATTTCAGAAATATGTTATAATCAACAAACTAAACGCATACTAAACGCATAGAAAGGTCAAATTGTGAATACCTACATTAGAAAAGAAAACTTATTCGACAAATTCTTCAACAACAGGGATTCTTTAATACTGCAGTTGATGAATGGAGATATAACTAAAAAAGAGTACATTGAGAACAATTACAAATACATTGTTAGCTCAGGATTCAAGCCTTTTGAAAGAATTGATTCTGTTGAGAAGGGCATGTTCAATTACCAATATTATAACATGATGGCTAAATACTACAGCATGCTGGCTAAAAGCGAATGGGACAAATCAAAACACTTTGTTTATTATAAGGGTTACCTTGACGAATCCAATTACTACTACAATGAAAAAGACAAGACAACCTTCAGGCTGCTCAGATTTCTGGAATACAAAAATGTTGAAGCCTATTTTATCAAAATGGAATCAGCTAAACTGAAGGACGTGCTTTATGAGATTTTATTAAAGGACTACAACCACGCTGTACTACATTCTAAAAGCCTATGGGTGCTTAATGCCCTAAAGAAGGAGAATGTATTCGAAGATAAAATAAAGAAATCGGTTATAGATTATTATGTAAATGACAAATACTAGATGAACTGGAACAAAAAAGAAACTATCGCTAGTTTCTTTATTTTTTAGTTTACTGCTATCTTTTATTGAGCTATCTTGTTAATTATTTCGTCAAGAGTCATATCTGAATCAACTAAGAAGTTTCCTGATTTCAGTTGTGTATCGAGTCCCATTTCGACTACTCGAGCAAGAAACTCATTTCTGTCTCCAATCAAACCATTATTCACCAAAATATCTCCTATTGATTGAGCAGAAGAGCCTGGGGGAATCACCAACGTGACTTCAAAATAATCTCCATTACTGGGCTCGGTTGGATCTGGGTTATTAGGGTCTTCAGTACTTATTGGAATCTGTTCTGTTGTTGGTGCTGGTTCTGAACTTTGAATCGGATCCTTATTCACATCAAAACTAAATAATATGTTGAATCTCCAAATCAGAATAATTGCAATTGCAATTACCACTGTCAAAATTATTGCATAGTCGGTAGCTTCATAAAAAAAATCTCTGATTGCGTTGATTAGTCGTCTCAATATGAAATCACTCCATTCACTATTATCAAGTCTAATATACCATAATATCAAGCCTTGTTCAATATTAATAATATTTCATTCGCACAAGAAATAGAATATAATAAAAACATAATTTAGAAAAGAGGTTCACATGATAGAATTAAACATATCAAAAAACGATGAGAATCAAAGGCTGGACAGATTTATCAAAAAATATCTGAACGATGCACCTAAGTCATTTATTTACAAAATGATCCGTAAAAAAAACATCAAGGTAAATGACAGCAGGACATCAATCGATTATTTTCTGAAAGAGGGAGATATTGTTAAACTATATATATCCGACGATGTTGTAGAAAAATACAGAAATCAAGAAATGCACATAGAGACGGGTTTAAACCTAGATATAATTTATGAAGATGAGAATATTGTCCTAATAAATAAACCAAAGGGAATATCAGTTCAGCCGGAACAGGATGGAACAGCATCATTATTAGATGTATTGTTGAGTGAAATCGAATTTGAAGAGACAGATACATTCAGACCTGCATTTTGCAATCGTCTAGATAAAAATACAACAGGCATCATAATAGCCGCAAAAACCTATGAGGCTCTTAAGCAGATTAACAAAGCGATAAAAGAAAGAAATGTCAAAAAAATCTACTGCACAATGGTTTTTGGCAGGATTGATCAAGAAATCGAAATCGAGGGTTTTTTGCTTAAAGAAGATAATGAAAAAAAGGTCACTGTTTCAAAGCAGAAAAAAGAAGGATCGAAAGCTATCAAAACTATTATTGTACCCAAGATTAGCAATGAGTCATTTACAGAGATTGAGGTTGATCTGGTCACCGGAAGAACCCATCAGATCAGAGCACACCTTCAGCATGTTGGACACCCCTTGGTCGGAGATATGAAATACGGTGGTAAGTATAAACATCTGTCTACTCAATTTCTACATGCTGTAAGCATCAGATTTGTAAAAATCGGCGGGGATTTGGATTACTTAAACGGTAAATCTTTTTATGCACCACCACCATTATCCTATGAACAGCTAAAAAATGAGCTTTTTTCAACAAATTAACGTATATCAATTTTCTATGGAGGCGTTATGAGCGACAATCAATTTTATAATGACAGAGATTTAAGGAAATATGTAAACACTTTAGTGTTGGTTTATCTGGAAGCTGTTTACAGTCTCTATGATATACCTGATATCTATGTGGAATACTCTGTTAATAAAGGGCTTTACACCAAAATCAATGGTAAAGGCAGAATTGCCAGACATGAGGTAGATGAAATTAAAAAAGTTATGAATCAATTAATCGAGGCAGATATTACAATTATATCAAGTAATCATTCTAAAGACGAAGTGATAGAAATATTTAAGAGACAAAAGATGTATGATAAGGTCAAACTTTTTTCAACTGTTTCACTTGATTCCATCAATCTGTATAGAATTAGAGATAATTACTTCAATGTTTTTGGTGAAATGTTTGATTCAACTGGTCATGCAGTCAACTATGATCTGAAGCTTGCAGATAAAGGTATTGTTCTTCTCTTTCCAAGGAAAGAAGATAATTATTCTTTGCCGGAATATGAACACCAAGAAAAGCTTTTTAACATATTCATGGAGTCAGAAAATTGGGCTAAGCTACTAAAAGTTAGTGATGTGGGAGATCTGAATCTCAAAATTAGAAATGAATCCATCAGTGATATCATCAGAGTCAGCGAAGCCTTGCATGAAAAAAAGATAGCGAGAATCGCAGATAATATATGTGATAGTGAAGCCAGGCTTATACTGATTGCAGGCCCTTCTTCATCCGGTAAAACAACCTTCGCCAATCGTTTGGGTATACAGCTGATGGTTAATGGAAAAGACTATATCACCATCTCACTCGATGACTATTTTGTTGATAGGGAGTTGACACCAAGAGATGAGTCTGGGAATTATGATTTCGATACAATTGATGCACTTGATATTCAACTGTTCAACGAAGACCTGACTAAGTTATTGAGGGGAGAAATAGTTCGGATACCAACATTTGATTTTATGACAGGAAAAAGAAGATATGATAAAGAATTAATAAAGGTGAGAGCAGACCAATACATAGTCATTGAAGGCATCCACGGAATGAATGATAAACTGACAGAATCGATACCTGCCAAGGATAAGTACAAGATTTACATCAGTGCACTAACACAGCTTAATCTCGATGATCACAACAGAATCTCCACAACAGAACTAAGACTGATAAGAAGGATGATCAGAGACAATCAATTCAGAGGACATAATGGGGAAAAAACGCTGGAACTATGGACAAATGTAGTAAAGGGTGAGAATCGATATATTTTCCCTTATCAAGAAAATGCAGACGTGATGTTCAACTCATCACTAATTTATGAGTTGGCAGTATTGAAAAAATATGCATTGCCTGTTTTGGAAGAGATTGGGGAAAGCAGTCCCTACTATCTGGAAAAAGTAAGATTGCTGTCATTTCTGAGATATTTTAATGAAATAGAGGATGAGACAGTAATACCCAACACATCTATCATCAAGGAGTTCATAGGTGGCAGTTGCTTCCATTAAAATTCAAGGCCTTCTCTTTTTACAGCTACGGATAGTGCCAACCCGATGCTAATCATGTTGATAATCATAAATGTACCACCATAGCTGATAAAGGGCAGAGGAAGTCCTGTTACAGGAGTTAATCCCATCGTCATGCCAATATTTTCAAAAATATGGAAAAGCATCATGGCTGTTATGCCGATTACTATCATTGAACCGAACATATCTTGCGCATGCTTAGCTATTCTAATTAGGCGATACATTAAAAATGTATACATAAGAATCAGAACGGAACCTCCAAAAAAGCCAAGCTCCTCACCAATAACAGCAAAGATAAAATCAGTCTGTTTGGCTGGCAGGAATCCATACTGATTCTGTACACCCTGAAACAATCCTCGTCCATATATCAAACCAGACCCAATTGCCAGCTTAGATTGAAGCACTTGGTATCCGGTATCTTGAGGATCAAGACTTGGGTCAAGAAACACACGAATTCTATCTAGTTGATAATCCTCCAACGTCATAGCTAATATCGGTATCATAATAATACCAATAGCAAGGAAGAGTAGGAAATATTTCATATGAAGACCTGCGGCAAAAAGCATTGCAATAATGAAAAATACAAACACCATACCTGTTCCGAAGTCAGGCTGTATGATAATCAAACCGATAGGAAAACCGGCTAAAATAAGGATTTTAATCAGGGTCATAGGATGATTGATACTATCTTTATGAAGGTCAATGAATTTAGACAAAGAAAGAATTAGACCAAACTTTACTATTTCAGATGGTTGAAAAACCTGACCCCCTATAGACAACCATCGTCGAGCTCCCCATTGGTCTTCTCCGAACCCAAAGAAAAGTACAGCTAACAGCATCAAATTGCATATTATGTATATGGGTATATAAAATTTGCCATAGGCTTCGTAGTCGATAAATATTAGAACAACCATCACAACCAAACCAACGACAAATGACAGGATCTGTCTGTTGACATAGCGATCAGATCCTGCCGGTAAACTTGCGGTTGCGCTTTTGATCATGATGAACCCATATATTGCTAATGCTAGAACTGTAATAATTAATAAAAAATCAAATCTTTTCCAAAATTTCTTGTCGATTTTAACCATTTTAACCTCGAGTTTTCAGATTAAACCATTATATCATGTTTAAGCTAAAAACCAAGTGTTTCTCCAACAATAATTACCTTGATTCTACCGGGGTTGCGATTAAATCGTGTGATCAATATTTGACCGCATACACAGTCTTTCACAAGGCAGTCGCTGCAAACACCAGACTTGTTGCATGGCGTGTCATAACCCAATCGGATGGTATTGGGCGGTGTCGCAAAATTTCTGACTCTCTCAACAGCATTTTCCACAGTAGGCACTATCTTATTCATGCCCACAACGATGATTACATTTTTAGGGCCAAAACTCATTGCTGCGACTCTGTTTCCATTTCCGTCGATATTGACCAGCATGCCATCCTGGCTCACCGCATTAGAACTGGTCAGATAATAGTCTGAAAAAAAAGCTTCTTTCATTTTTTGAGTTCTTTCCTCTCCGGTAAACTTGTCTCTGTCCACCAATACATAGTTGCCATTTTCAAGTAAAGGTTTGATGCCCAATTCATTGAGTGATTCCGATCCGCCCCAGCTAATGCTTTTGCCTTCCTCGATGAAACTCAGCATCAGCTTCAAGGCTTCATCCTTGTTAGCGCAATAGTAGCCTTCTATGTTTCTCTTTGCGAATTGCTTGATAACAGTCTGTGCCTTCAATTCATAACTCTTTTCTAAATGCGTCATAATTTTCCTCCAATAACATAATATGTTAGCAATGCATCTTAATTTATGATATTATAATTCCGAGAAAAATTCAAAGAAAACTTAGGAGAACACATGATAAATATAGGAGCACACTTATCTATCGCAAAAGGATTTGCTGCTGCAGCACAAACAGCAGTTGATATAAACAGTGATACATTCCAGTATTTCCCTAGAAACCCAAGAGGTGGGGCAATTAAAAAACTGGATGATGAAGATGTTAAAAGCTTTTTTGAAATTGTAAAGGTTAACAATTTAAGAAACATATTATCTCACGCACCCTATACTTACAATCTGAGCTCAATCAAGGAAGACGTCAGGAAGTTTGCAAAGGATGCTTTTAGAGAAGACTTGGAAAGACTTGAGTTTCTGCCTGTCAATCTATACAATTTTCACCCTGGAAGCCATACAGGTAATGGCATTGACCTTGGAATAGAATATATTGTGGACATACTCAACGATATCATTACCGATGACATTACCTCGACTGTCTTGCTTGAGACCATGTCAGGTAAAGGAAGCGAAATAGGCAGTACCTTTGAAGAAATTGCTAAAATCATTGATGGCGTCAAACAAAAGGACAAATTGGGTGTCTGTATGGATTCGTGTCATATATTCAGTGCTGGATATGACATTATTTACGATCTGGATGGCGTATTGGAAAAATTTGACAGAATCATCGGGTTGGACAAGCTAAAGGGGATTCATTTGAATGACAGTTTGAAGCCGTTCAACGAAAACAAAGATAGACATGCAGGCCTAGGAGAGGGACTAATCGGACTAGAGCCACTCATTAATCTAATCACACATCAGAAATTAAAGAGACTTCCGTTTTATCTAGAAACACCATTTGAAGTAGAAGGGCATGAAAAAGAGATAAAAATGATAAAAGAAATCATACAGGAAAGAGGTATATCATTTGAATAAGAACTTATTTGACGAAATATTAATGAGGGTTGAGAAACCGGCAAGATATACAGGTGGAGAACTAAATTCCATCGTTAAAGATATAAACGACGTGAATATAAGATTTGCTTTCGCTTTTCCGGACGTATATGAAGTCGGGATGTCACACTTGGGTATGCATATCATTTATAACTTGCTCAACAGCTATCCCAATATCTGGTGTGAAAGAGTGTTTACACCCTGGACAGATATGGAGAAGGAACTTCGAAACCATCAGGTTGAACTGTTCTCCCTTGAAAGCAACGACAGTCTGAAATCATTCGATTTTGTTGGTTTTACACTGCAGTATGAGATGAGCTATACCAATATTCTGAATATGATGCAGCTTTCAGGGATACCCCTAGAGAGCCATAAAAGAGACGAGACATATCCTTTAATAATAGCGGGTGGACCATGTGCATTCAATCCTGAGCCGCTGCACGAGTTTATCGATATGTTCTTTATTGGAGAAGGCGAGGAGCTTCTGCTTGAAGTGATGGCTCTTTATGAAAAGCATAAAGAAGGTGGCTATTCAAAGCAAGCTTTTCTAAAGGAAGCTTGTCAGGTCGAAGGAATCTACGTGCCGTCTTTCTACGATGTTGTCTATGATGATACCGGAAAGATTTCTAAAAGGATAAAGCTTTATGATAACGCACCAGATGTGATCAAGAAGAGGATCATCAAAGATCTGAACAAATCATATTTTCCTGATAAGATCATTGTTCCATTCATAGAAACAGTTCACGACAGGATAGTTCTTGAGATATTCAGAGGATGTACAAGGGGATGCAGATTTTGCCAGGCAGGTATGATTTACAGACCAGTAAGAGAGAAATCAGTTGAGACACTTCTGGCTCAGGCTGAATTGTTGCTGGATAGCACAGGACATGAGGAGATATCATTGTCCTCATTAAGCACAGGTGACTATTCCAAACTAATTGAGCTTTCTCAAGCCCTGCTGGACAAGTACGAGGAACGAAGAATAGGGTTGTCATTGCCATCACTGCGTCTGGATTCAATTACATTTGGATTAATTGAAAGGGTACAGAAAGTCAGGAAATCAGGCCTTACATTTGCTCCCGAAGCAGGATCACAAAGGATGAGAGATGTAATCAACAAAAACATTACTGAGGAAGATATACTAGGTTCGGTTAAAACAGCTTTTGAGCTGAGCTGGTCCAATATTAAGCTGTATTTTATGGTTGGATTACCAGGAGAAACAAGAGATGATATATATGGCATTAAAGAGATGGTATATAAGATAAAAGATGCCTTCTTTGACAGACCGAGAGAGGCTATCAGAGGAAATTTCAATATTAATGTCAGTGCTGCATGCTTTGTTCCCAAGCCCTTTACACCCTTTCAGTGGGATCCACAGAATACAGTTAAAGAGTTTCAGGACAAAACCGGTTATCTGAAGAGAGAAATAAAAGACAGAAAAATCTCGTTTTCATATCATGATCCCAAGCTGAGCTACCTGGAAGGAGTCTTCGCATTGGGAGACAGGCGTGTCGCCAATGGTATGAAGAGAGCATTTGAGATGGGTTGCACCTTCGATGGCTGGGGAGATCAGTTCGATTATGATAAGTGGTTGGCAGCATTTAAGGAAGAAAACATTTCTATGGACTTTTACAACAGTAGAAAAAAAGAGTACGATGAAATTCTACCATGGGATTTCATTGATTGCGGCGTCAGAAAAGAATACCTGATAGATGAAAAGGAAAAATCTCTTAAAGAAATCACTACAGATGATTGTAGAGTCAATTGTTCAGGATGTGGTGTCAATACTAGTTTAGTCGGAGGGCCTTGCTTTGAAGATAGTCTTTAAGTATACCAAATTGGGAAAATTGAAATTCATATCACATCTTGATAATCTTAGGGTACTACAGAGAGCGTTGAGAAGAACAGGGATTATGGCAAAATACTCTGAAGGATTCAATCCTCATCCGAAGCTGAGCATTGCTTATCCGCTGTCACTAGGGGTAGAGAGCATAGGAGAGATAGCAGAGGTGGATCTTCTAAACGATATAAGCATATCTGAGTTTGTGGACAGAATGAACCGCTGCCTGCCACATGGTATGCTCATCACCGAGGCCTCTGAATACTTAGGCAATCAATCGATCCCTTCCATGGTTTGTTCGCAGGTTTATCTTTTCAGAATCAGTCATAATGATGAGGAATCAGTAGATGCTACAATCAGTTCACTGAATGGATTATTGGACAATGATTACATGATAATCAGAGAGAAAAAAAAGAAAAACAAGATTGTTAAAAAAGAGATGAATCTGACATCCTTCATATTGGGCATTGAACTGATCAACATAGAAATGCTGGATATTGATATCAAAATCACCATACATGTCAGTGATAGCGGAAGCTTGAAGGTTGATGAAGTAAGAGAATTCATATATAATAGTTTAGATGGTGTAAAAAGCATTGAGGTTCAAAGGACGGCACTTAATTTTATTGACAAAGTGATATAAATTAGGTATAATACCTATTTGTAAGCAGCCGCTCTGAACAGGTTTAAAACGAAAGTACCTGCTAAGGCGAGACTGGGTAGAGGAGGTGTTTTATTATGTACGCAATAATTGAAACTGGTGGCAAGCAATACAAAGTTCAGGAAGGAGATTCAGTCAGAATCGAGAAACTGGATCTAGTTGAAGGTGATGCTGTTACTTTTGACAAGGTGTTGTTCTTATCGAATGAAGATGGTGTTTCAGTAGGAAAGCCATATCTAGAAGGCGTTACTGTAGATGCGGTGGTTGAAGCACAAGGAAAAGCTAAAAAAATCATTGTTTTCAAGTTCAAACCGAAGATAGACTACAGAAGGAAACAAGGACATAGACAACCATACACACAGATTAAAATCGAAAAAATAGTTGGTTAGGCTATGATTAAAATCATAATTGTTCGTGATAAAAGTGAATATCTTGGATACGAAATCAGCGGCCATGCTGGCTACGATGAAAGCGGCTACGACATTATCTGCTCAGCTGTATCCATATTAGCATACACAACCTTGAATTCCATGGCAGTTGTGGCCGAGATAGAGGACAAAGATATGGCATATGCTATAGATGAAACCCTAGGAGATATGAGCTTACTGTTGAACCGGACAAACATGAAGACTGACATTATACTGAAGACATTTGAAACAGGAATAAAACTACTATTAGAAGATTATAGTCAATATTTAAGCCTTGATTATAAGGAGGTGTAGCGATGATAGCAAAATTGAATATCCAATTATTTGCACACAAGAAGGGTGTAGGTAGTTCAAGAAACGGTAGAGACAGTGCGTCTAAGAGACTCGGGTTAAAAAGAGCTGATGGTCAGTTTGTACTGGCGGGAAACATTCTTGTGAGACAAAGAGGAACTAAATTACATCCAGGAAACAATGTTGGTATAGGTGGAGATGATACACTTTTTTCACTTGTTGATGGCGTAGTTAAGTTTGAGAGAAAAGACAAGAAAAGAAAAAAAGTAAGCGTATACCCACAAGAAGCATAAATCTGACCTACCTTTAAGGTAGGTTTTTTTTGCGTTAAGAGGAAGTGATAAAATGTTTGTAGATGTTGCGAAAATACATGTGAAGGCCGGCAAAGGCGGAAACGGCTCAGTTGCCTTCAGAAGAGAAAAATACGAGCCAATGGGCGGTCCAGCTGGTGGTGATGGTGGTAAAGGTGGCGATATCATTATCATCGCTGACGAAAGCTATCGAACATTGATGGATTTCAAATACAAAAGATTATTTAAAGCGCCTAATGGAGAAGATGGCAGAAATAAAAAACAATATGGGGCTAAGGGTGAAGATCTAATCCTAAAAGTTCCCGTCGGGACATTGGTTAAGGATGAGGAAACCGGAATCATACTCGCTGATCTGAACAAGGATCAACAATCATTCGTCGTAGTAAAAGGTGGCCGAGGTGGAAGGGGAAATACAAAATTCAAAAGCTCCATCAGAAGAACGCCTAGATTTGCTGAACCGGGTGGTATCGCTGAGGAGCGATGGATTGTCCTTGAGTTGAAACTGATAGCGGATGTAGGCTTGATTGGATTTCCCAATGTTGGCAAGTCAACGTTCTTATCTGTTACTACCAGTGCAAACCCTAAAATAGCCAATTACCACTTCACAACCCTGAAACCCAATCTAGGCGTAGTCAAAATGCCATCCGGAGAGACCTTTGTATTGGCTGATATACCGGGTCTTATTGAAGGTGCATCACAGGGGATAGGTTTGGGTCATGAATTTCTAAGACATATTGAGAGAACCAGACTATTACTGCATGTGATAGATATTTCTGGACAGGAAGGCAGAAATCCAATTGAAGACTTTCATATGATCAATGAAGAATTACGCACCTATAGTGAAAAGCTAGCGGGGAAAAAACAGATCATAGTCTTGAATAAGATTGATTTACCCGGAGTTGAAGACAACATAAAGCTGGTTAGAAGTGAGCTAGGAGATAAGTATCAGATATTTGAGATCTCAGCAGCAACAAGCAGTGGTATTCGAGAAGTACTATATGCTGCATTGGAAATGATGAAATCAATTCCACCTGAGGAAACACTCTATGACGCATCCGAAGTGGTTAAGCTTCACAATGTGGTTAAAAAGGATACAATCAATGTCTATAAGAGAAACGAGATATATGTGGCTGACGGTTACTTTCTTGATGTTCTGGTTGAATCTACTAATTTTGAAGATACAGAATCTATCAGGAATTTCCAGAAAGTTTTAAATGACAAAGGCGTTGTAGATAGACTTAGAGAGCTTGGAGCATCTGAAGGTGACTCCGTCGAGATATGTGGAATAGAATTTGATTTTATTGAATAGAGGTGAAAAAATTGATTACAGGCAAGCAGAGAAGTTACTTAAAATCATTGGCAAACAGCATTGATCCAATAGTAAATATAGGAAAAAATGGTATT
>CAKMKB010000132.1:0-9853 GCA_927435965.1 uncultured Clostridia bacterium | reverse complement strand
CCACTTTTCACGATGGAGTACTTACTGCGCCATTTACCATATCCAACAATCTAGACGGATTTAAAAAGCTCCTGAATAGTATTGTTACAGAGTGGTTAGCCTTCACAAGTTGATTCCGAATAACCTTGTCAATAAAACGTCTAAGCGTTAACCAGCTAATTAATCTTTGTGGAATCAGTTGTGGGTATACCCTCCGTAAAACAGTCAATGCTGTAGGTGTACACATGAAATACTCCACAACTGTAACTAACAATATTATATAGGATTTAATAAAAAAGATGAAAGGAGAGTATACTAAAACTATATTTTTAGTATACAAGGTGACTTATGAAAAGATTGATCAAGGATGAAAGTTTATGTATAGGGTGTGGAGCTTGTGAAGAGAAATGCTCGACAACCTATTTCAAGGAAAACAACAGGGATAAGTCCAGAATAAAGGTTGAAAAACTGGAGCATTGGAACAGACTTACCATATGTACACAATGTGGTGTATGTGCAGAAGTGTGTCCGACTTTGGCACTGAAAAAGGATGTTGCTGGTGTGGTTTGGTTGAATAAAAAAGAGTGTGTTGGATGTTTCATGTGTGTTGGGTTCTGTCCTGAAGACGCAATGATGCAGCATGATGATTATGTTGAGCCTTTTAAATGTATTTCATGTGGTTTATGCACAGAAGTTTGCCCGACTGGCGCGATAAAAATTAGAGAGTTTTAAGGGGAGTGATTAATATGGATTTACAGGAGATAAAGAAGGGACGAAAATTATTAAATGAGTACAAATATGAGAAGAAAAATCTTTATAGAGGATACACTGATAAAACTTTACATATCAATATAAGCAACAACGAGATAATTGAAAAAGATGTTCCTCAGGAAATGAAAGATAAATTTTTGGGTGGAAAGGGTTATGGCATGAGATACCTCTGGGACGCTGTAACACCTGAAACCAAATGGGACTCTGAAGAAAATGAGATTATTGTTGCGGTAGGTCCAGTAGGAGGCATAACTCAGTATCCGGGTTCAGGGAAAAGCCTTGTTTGCACAATCTCACCTATGACAGATATACCTATTGACTCAAATGTAGGTGGTTATTTTGGACCTTACTTGAAGTTCAGCGGGTTTGATGCATTGGAGATTCAGGGTAAAGCGGATAGAGATGTTATCATAATAATTGATGGCAAAGAAAAAACAGTCAGAATAGAAGAAGCACCTCTAGAAGCAGTTGATGGTCATGTATTGGGGGAGCAGCTGACCAATATGTATGCAAACACTGAGTCTGAAAAGCGACTTGTTTCAGTCATAACAGCGGGCACGGCAGCAGAGCATACAAGAATAGGAATTCTTAATTTCACTTTCTATGATTTGAGAAGAAAAACCGCTAGAATGAAACAAGCTGGCAGGGGCGGCATTGGAACGGTTTTCAGAAACAAAAAAATAAAAGCGGTTGTTGTTATCGCCGAGGAAGTCAAAGGCGATTTGAATAATGCATTCGACCAGAGCATCATCAATGAAATGGGTATCAAGCTTCACCGCGAAGTTGCTCATAATGATCATCTTCAAAACAATATGAGAAAGATTGGAACCGCACATATCATTGAAATCATGGATGCTTATGATCTGTTGCCGGTACACAATTTTCAATATGGTAGCCATCCAGACACTAAAAAGATAGAATCTAAGGTATTCATAAGAGACTATTGCACACAAAATATGCCGGATGGCTGTTGGTACGGATGTTCAGTCGCCTGTTCCAAAGCAGCTGATAATTTCGAGCTTAAGACTGGACCCTATAAGGGTCATAAAGTAGTTGTAGATGGACCGGAATATGAGAATGCTGCAGGCGTTGGTGCCAATTGCGGTATATTTGATCCACATGCTGTTTTAGAGTTGAATTTCTATTGTGATACCTATGGCATAGACACCATTTCCTATGGGACTTTAACAGCCTTCGCGATGGAATGTTACGAACGTGGTATTATCAACAAAGAGATTACCGGTGGACTGGACTTGAAATTTGGAAATGCAGACGCTAGCTTGGAACTAATCCATCAGATGGCTAAAGGAGAGGGTTTTGGACTTATAGCGGGTCAAGGAGTCCATAGGATGAAGAAACTCTTTGTCGAGAAGTATGGAGCTGATGCTGCTTTCCTTGAAGATATAGGTGCAGAGCAGAAGGGTCTTGAATATTCTCAGTACATGTCTAAAGAATCCCTTGCGCAGCAGGGTGGTTATGGACTGACTAATAAAGGACCTCAGCACGATGAGGCTTGGTTGATTTTTATGGACATGATCAACAACCAAATTCCTACTTTTGAAAATAAAGCAGAAGCATTACACTATTTCCCAATGTTCAGGACATGGTTTGGTTTGCTGGGATTGTGCAAATTACCTTGGAACGACATTGTGCCTGCAAATAATTCAGAAACAGAAGAACCTGCTAAGATTCAGGAACATGTTGACAATTATCATAAGCTGTATTATGGCATCACCGGAACAAAGATTGATTCAGCTGAAATGATTAGACAGTCTGAACGAGTATACAACTTTCAAAGAATTTTCAATATTAGAATGGGTAAGGGTCTGAGAAAAAATGACAAGACACCTTATAGAACAATGGGACCTGTTACCAAAGAAGAATACCTATCAAGGGAATCAAATTATGAAAAACAGATGAATGAACTTGGATTTGATCTGTCAGGTAAAAGTGTCGAGGAAAAAATTGCGATGCTCAGAAAACACAGGGAAAACCAGTATGAACAATTGACCGATGCAGTATATAAAAGAAGAGGTTGGACTATGAATGGTGTCCCTACACCAGAAAAATTGAGAGACCTAGGTATGGATTTACCTGAACTATTAGAGGTAATAAAACCTTATCTCTAATTGATATATTGTCAAATTAGTTGTATTATAAGTGGAGAAGTAATTCTCTGCTTATTTTTTGGAGGTTGGACATGCTGCTAAACAACAGAATATTTGAACACTACAGTAAGGATATGACAATTAGCGATGTCATTGAGGTTATGCACTTCACTTATCCCAGGTTAGTTGTAAAGGTTAATGGCAGACTGATTCAAAAATGGGAGTATAATTCTACAATTTTAAACGAAAATGATGATGTTAAAATACATCATCTATTAGCTGGAGGTTAATATGAATGAAAGATACATGGGGAAGCTAATTGAATTGCTGAAAAAAAATGATCTTGATGCCATTCTGCTGGTACCATCAGAAGAGCTTCAATTTTTGGCTGGATTTTCACCACATCTGTGCGAGAGATTTCAGGGCTTGTTTATTAAAAAGAATGGTGAGAATTTCTATTTTTGCAATATGTTGACTAAAGACGAACTAGAAGGATTGTTGCCTGATGATAGAGTCTTTACATGGTCGGATATTGAGATATTCACAGATGTTCTCCAACCGGTTCTTGAAAAGGAAGGTCTTATTGGCAAGAGAATAGGGGTCAATTCAACCGCAAGAGCCTTCAATATTCTTGATATAATGCAAAAAATAGATGTCAGTTTTATAAATGGAAAAAGCTTGCTTGAAGACATCAGACTAATCAAAACACAAGATGAGATTAGAGACATGAAAGAGGCAGCTAGACGAACTGACATGGTTATGGAAGAAATATTTGAGTTTATCAAGCCTGGTATGACTGAAGGCGAGATATCTGATGAAGTAAAAAAATGTTTTGATAAACAAGGAATGGTGCAGGAATTTGCTATAGTTGCTTCGGGTCCTAACTGTGCATTGCCTCATTACTCCGGTAATGACAGAGTTATCGAAAACAAGGATGTGGTCTTGCTGGACATTGGTGGAAAGTACAATGGACTTTGTTCAGATATGACCAGAACCGTGTTTGTTGGTGGTGTCACAGAAAGAGAGGCTATCGCTTACAACATTGTTTTGGAAGCAACACTGAAAGGAATTGAGACTGTTAAAAAAGGTGTTATGTCAAAAGAAATCGATGCAGCAGCGCGAAATGTGATAATAGAAAACGGATTTGGCAACTATTTCACTACTAGAGTAGGGCACGGGATCGGATATTCTGTACATGAAGCTCCTTATATCAATGGAAACAGCGAATTGTTGATGGAAGATGGTATGGCTTTCAGTATTGAGCCCGGTATTTACATAAAGAATCAATTTGGCATAAGGATAGAGGACATTGTTTTAATTGAGAATGGTAAAGGTGTTTCATTGAATAAGGTGACAAAAGATTTGATTATTCTCTGATTTGAAAGGGGTATTTATGAAGTCGTTAAATTATGTCTTTAGAGAATGGATAGTACCGATAGTTGTAGCATTGGTTATTGTTTTTCTACTTAACCGATATGTTTTTGTTCTTGTGACAGTTCCGACAGGATCAATGGAAGACACCATCATGCCTGGAGACAGATTGTATGTCTCTAAGATATTCGATGTCGAAAAATTGGAAGTTGGTGACATTGTCGTTTTTGATTCCGATGAGCTGGATAAGATCCTGGTTAAAAGATTAATGGGGGCACCAGGTGATGAGGTATATATTGATGAGAGTGGGATTGTCTATGTTAATGGTACGCAGATTGATGAGCCATATGCCAAAAACACACCACAGAATCCGCAGATTTTCAATGTACCGGAAGGAACTTATTTTTTCATGGGCGATTGTAGAGGAAGCTCTCATGATGCGCGCTCGTGGATCAATCCCTATATTCCGGAAGAAAAATTAATGGGAATTGCCTTGTTCAGATTCTTTCCATTGAACAGAATAGGTAATATTGAATAGGAGGAGTGAGAAATATGATTAAAGAAAAAACTAACACGGATAGAGTTTTTCATTATTTTAGAGAGATATCAAAAATACCAAGATGTTCTAAAAAAGAGGAAAAAATAAGTCAATATTTGTATGATTGGGCTAGATCCAAAGAACTTGAAGTCATTCAGGATAAGCAAAAAAATATAATCATTTTCAAAGAAGCATCTAAAGGCTATGAAAATGCGCCAACAGTTATTCTTCAAGGACATATGGATATGGTCTGCGAAAAGAATGCTGACAAAGTCCATGACTTTGATAAGGACCCAATCAGTTTGGTTTATAAAAATGATTTTATCTATGCAGATGGAACCACTTTAGGAGCGGATAACGGCATCGCAGTTGCGATGATTTTAGCTATTCTTGAATCCAACAACCTGGAACATCCGGCTATAGAGGCTTTGATCACGACGGATGAAGAGACCGGCATGACTGGTGTTGCTAATCTGGATGGATCATTGCTCAAAGGTAAAATAATGATCAACCTGGATAGCGGTGACGAGGGCATGTTTTTGGCAGGCTGTGCAGGTGGAGGAAGATTGAATTTTTCAGCTGTGATAGAAGATGAGGAAAGCCAGTATGAAAATGCATTAAAGTTGGTCATCAAAGGACTTAAAGGTGGACATTCTGGAGCTGAGATACATCTTGACAGGGCAAATGCCAATAAAACCCTTGGAAGATTATTATTTAGGATCAAGGATTTAGTTGAATTAGTAGAGATTGGTGGCGGTTCTGCTGACAATGCCATACCAAGGGAAGCTTTTGCAGTTATAAAAACCAACCAACAGGAACAAATAAGAAAGTCGGTTGATGATTTGCTAGTTGAACTCAAAAACGAGTACAAATTTTCAGACCCTGACATCGATATTAAGATTGAAGCAATTGATTCAAAGCATACAAAGGTCTTCACAAAAAAAATGTTTGAACAGTATCTCAATCTGATTAATCTAGTTCCAAATGGACCACTTAAGATTACAAATGAAATTGATCTGGTCATTCTGTCCAATAACCCTGGTGTGATTAAAATTGTGGATAAAAAACTTCAACTAACCTGTGCACCTAGAAGCTCAATAGCTTCTTTGTTGGATGATTTTGCTTCGAAGATGGAGCAATTAGGAAATATTACAGGATTCAAGCTAGCAAAAACAGCATTTTATCCAGGCTGGGAATATGCTAAGGATTCTCTGATCCGAGAGATATGCCTAGCTTCGTACAAGGACATATTTGGTGAAGCTGCGGAGGTCAAGGCAGTGCATGCAGGTTTGGAATGCGGATTCATAATGGAGAAGATTCCTGGATTGGATGCCATATCTCTAGGACCCAACATGTATAATCTCCATTCACCTGACGAACACCTTAGTATCGGGTCTACAGAAAGAACTTATGAGCTGTTGAACGAGATTATTAGAAGGATAAAGTAAATATTAGAAGGATAAAGTAAATACTCCTTGCTTATTATTCTAATAGTGTTATAATTAAAAGTTGATAAATCGATAAAGAAAAAAAGGATGAAATTAATGCTAATTAGAGAATTAAATGTAAAAGAAGACATCGTACTAGGACTTGAAGCCATGGGTTTCACAGAGTTCACACCCATTCAGGAAAGAGTCATCATGCCCATCATTGCAGGTCAGGACGTAATTGGACAGGCGCATACGGGAACAGGAAAGACGGCAGCATTTGCAATACCCGTCTTGAATAATCTTGATCTGTCATTAGATAAGCCACAGTGCTTAATCTTATGCCCAACCAGAGAATTGGCTGTGCAGGTCAGAAAAGAAATCAAAAATATCAGTAAATTCATGGATGTTACCTCAACGGCTGTATATGGTGGCGCACCTATTGTTGATCAGATCAAGAAGATCAAAAAAGGCAGCCAGATTATTGTTGGCACACCAGGCAGAACGATTGATTTAATCAATAGAAGAGTATTGAAATTTGATCACATCAAAACCTTGATTCTTGATGAAGCCGATGAAATGCTGAAAATGGGATTCAAGGAAGATATCGACGAGATACTTCAAAATGCTGACGAAGGTATCCAAACCCTTCTGTTTTCTGCAACCATTCCCAAAAATGTACTGAATATCAAGGACAAGTATCAGAAAAACCCAGTCTTTGTAAAGACGGTTTCTGATGAAATGACATCAGATACTATTAATCAAAGCTATTATGTTGTCAAGCATCAGAATAAGATTGAGGCTCTTGCAAGAATTATAGATATCTACGCTCCTAAACTGGCGTTGGTCTTTTGCAATACCAAGAACAAGGTTGATGAAGTAGCTGAAAAAATGATCGAAAAAGGCTATAACTGCGACAAAATCCATGGCGATATCAAACAATCCACCAGGATGGAAGTGCTGAACAAATTCAACAACGGTATTATCAATCTTCTGATAGCGACAGATGTTGCAGCTAGAGGGCTTGATATAAAACACGTTGAAGCGGTAATCAATTATGATGTACCTGATAAGGAAGATTACTATGTTCATAGGATTGGAAGAACAGGTAGAGCCGGAAGTCAAGGTTATTCATTTACACTATCATCATCAAAAGAAATGAATAAGATACAGAGTATAGAACGCTTCACTAAAAAAGAAATCAACAAGAGAAATGTTCCAACAGCAGAGAAGGTATTGGAAGTCAAAAAATCCAAGATTGCAAAAGAGATTATGAAGACTATTGAAACAGACGATTTAAGTGATATGAAAGAGATGGCAAACGAACTATACTCATCAGATTATGATGCTGAAGATGTTATCGCCGCATTGCTTAAAATGAACTATAACTTCAAAGTGGCCAGTGACGTGACTGATCTTAATGAGCAAGTTGGCAAAAGAAACAAAGTAACCCCAAGAGTATATGGAGACAAACGATCATCAAATGAAAAGAGATCATTTGGAGATAGCAATTTGCAGGACAGATATTATATTGGTGTCGGCAAAAAAGACAAAGTCAAACCCAGCGATATATTGGGCGCAGTAGCAGGTGAATCTGGAATACCAGGCGATAGCGTTGCCAAAATAGATATATATGAGACATTTTCATTCTTCAATGTTGCACCTGAACATAGAAAAGCGGTATTGGCGAACATGAAAAATGTCAGGATTAAAGGCAGAACTGTCAGTGCTGAGTTGACAAAAAAAAGAAAATAAGGTGATGCTATGAAATTCAAATTGATTGCTTTTGATTTGGATGGAACATTGCTCAACAATGAGAAATTGATTGATCATGATACAATTGAGTATTTGATTAAATTGAAGAAAAGAAATGTAGAAATAATAATTGCAACCGGAAGAAGCTATTATGACGCCAAAAGGCTAACACAGAACTTGCCTTTTGATTATGTCATAATAGCCAACAACGGTGCGGTAACTCGAAATCCGAAAAATGGCATGACCATAGATCGCAGAATTATCAATCATGATGATTACTCCAAGGTCATTCAATTGGCAAGAGAACATAATCTTCACCCCATCATCTATGTAGACAAGGATGCATTGGGATACGATATTATCATTGAGAGAGAGTTTGATTTTTCTGAATACAATGGCTATCTATCAAAAAGCCATAAAAGATATAGGATTACCGATTTCTCGAATTATATTGAGAATGACGTACTCTCTATTTGTTTTACAGGTGATTTTGATCCTTTAGAGAACCTAAGACAACAAGTTCTCAGTCAATACCCATTAAATTTCAGCACCTCAGTCTCACTTAAGCTACACGTTGAGGCTCTTATGGAGATTTTGCATCTAGACGCCTGCAAATGGAAAGCTTTGAAGCGTTATGCGGTTGTACAGGGAATAGCAGACGACGAAATACTAGCCTTTGGGGATGATAACAACGATATTGAAATGATCAAAAATGCTGGACTTGGAGTAGTAATGGTCAATGGCACTGATTTGATGAAGAGTGTTGGAAACACAATAACCCGATATTCAAACGATGAAAAGGGCGTATACCATGAACTTGTAAAATTATTTGGAGACCTGAATGACAGCCATATATAATGAGTACTCGAATTATTTAAAAGAAAAGTATAAATGCAAGGTTTATAAGCTCCCAGTTAATCTGCCATTGACCTGTCCTAATCGAGACGGCAATCTGAGCTTTGGCGGCTGCACTTACTGTGGAGTGATAGGAACTGGTTTTGAGATGCACCCATGCTCTATGAGTGTTTATGATCAGCTGACAAAAAACATGTCTTATATCAGAAAAAAGTATAAGGCGGAAAAATTTATAGCATACTTTCAAAATTACTCCAATACATATTTGGAACTGGATGCTTTCAAACAATATATTAGTGAATCACTCATGGATGATATTGTTGGAATATCGATCTCAACCAGACCGGATTGCCTGAATGAAGATTATTTAGGATTTCTTTCAGAACTTGGAAAGAAACACAAGCTCGACATTACAATTGAGTTAGGATTACAAACTGCAAATTATAAGACACTGAAAAGAATCAATAGGGGACATACTCTAGCAGAATTCATAGAGGCGGTACAGATGATCAAAAAACATAATCTGTCCATATGTGCCCATGTGATACTGAATCTACCCTGGGATGACATGGAGGATACAATTGAGACCGCAAAGATTCTCTCAGCACTGGGAATGGATTTTGTCAAGGTTCACTCACTGTATATATTGAAAAACACTAAAATGGGTGATGAGTTTCTAAAAGGGACATTCCAAATAATTACAAAAGAAGAGTATCTTCTTAGACTTGAAGCTTTCTTGAGTTATCTTTCTCCCGATATTGTAATACAGAGATTATTTGGTAGGGCTCCTGAAAAGGATACATTGTTTTCTAATTGGGAAACATCCTGGTGGAAACTGAGAGATGAGTTTATCGCAGGCATGGATAATAAAAATCTGTATCAGGGGATATACTTTGACTATCTCGGAGGCAAAGCCTTAAAAAATATGAATAAAACAAACTAAGATATAGAAAACCTTTTCCGTTCATGTTATAATTAATACAAAGAATTGGAGGCGGTTGAGATCGATATTCCAACAATATCATCCATGAGTGATTCACTAATATATT
>CAKMKB010000131.1:0-24813 GCA_927435965.1 uncultured Clostridia bacterium | reverse complement strand
TCAGTTGGTGTGCCCTGATATGTTGTCATCATCTGTTTCTGAAGATCCATTGCCTGTTGAAAATAATCCATCGGATCAAAGCTAGTATTAAAAGGATTTAAAATAAAAAACGAGTGTCTTAGTTGACAATACGTATTAAGTGAAAGGGGAGTTTTTATGAAAAAGAAAACAGAAGCTTTTGAACAAATGATTGAGGCACAGAAAAACCTTTTTGATGCCTTGCAGAAAATGTTTCAACAAAACTCAGAGAACATGTCCAACAAATACTCTTTTAATACTAGCTTTGATCCGATGGATTATTTTCAACAGGCAATGGATCTTCAGAAACAGATGATGACAACATATCAGGGCACACCAACTGAGGTTTATAGTCGAATGAAAGAAAATGCAGGCGCCTATAAAGAAATGTACAAACTCTGGCAAGAATTGAATGAAAAGAACTTTACACCAACAGCTGAAGCGATGAAAGATATTTATGACAAATGGAACGGTCAGTATCAGGAATATATGAACCAGCATTATTGGCCTCATGTTCCTGAACCAATGAAAAAAGTAATGCAGGATTCAGTTAGCACCATGGAATCCTATAGAACTGCATCGGAAAAAATATGGTCACCTTGGATTACCCCTGAAATGGGAATGAATGATGCGATGTTTAAAGGGTTAACTTACGATCCTTCCGCATATCTCGATTTTCTTCAAATATGGAAAGAAAACTATGAGAAAACATTCAGTAAGATGCTGAATGTGCCGATGATGGGTTTTGATCGGGAAAAGTTGGAGAAACAAACAGAGAGTTTTGACAAATTTATTCGTTTCAGTGCATTGCTCCAGGAATTTATGGCCAATATTACAAAAATTGGTCAGGAAACTCTGAAAAAAGTGTTAGATGATTACGCGGAATTGTATAAGGATCAAAAGCAACCTGAGAGTTTTGAAGAATTCTATAAGTACTGGACGAGCGAGATCAACAAAGCATTTGATAAGCTGTTCTTTTCAGATGATTTCAGCAAGTTAGTAGGACAAACTTTGACTGCTATGACAGAATTCAAGAAAGAATCAGATCAACTTTGGGAAGAATATTTGAATCTTTTTCCAATCCCAAAGAGTTCTGATATGAATAGTCTGTACGAAACGGTCTATAAGCTGAAGAAAGAAGTTAAAAAATTGAAAAAAGAAGTCGCTTTGTTAAAAGAAAGAGATATATCTTAAGGGGTGATTTGATGCAAAAGAAGACAGATAATCAAATAGCTGAATATATTTCTCAGGTTATGAAAAAACAGCAAAAACTGGCAGATGGGTTGGATGTGCTGATGAATCTAGATTTTGAAGATCATTATAAAACACCTAAGAAGCTGGTTTATCAGGAAGATAAATTAAAAGTCTATCACTTTGAGCAAACCAACGGAGCAAAAACGAGTGTTCCCACTTTAATCATGTATGCACTAATGAACAGACCGTATATCATGGATTTGCAGCAAGAAAAGAGTTTCGTGAAAAAATTACTTGATGAAGGTCTTGATCTTTATATCCTTGATTGGGGATATCCGACTCCTGAAGATAGATATATCACACTTGAAGATTACATTGAAGATTACTTGGGAGATGCCATCGATTTTGTTCGTAAAACGAATGGTGTTGACCAAATCAATTTGATTGCAAAGTGTCAGGGTGGAACATACGGATCCATTTATGCATCCATGTATCCGGAAAAAATCAAGAATCTAGTCACGATAGCTTCACCGATTGACTTCGATATAGAGGACGGATTGCTTTTCAAATGGGCAAAACAGATGGATGTGGACAGCCTAGTGGATGCCTACGGGATTGTCCCTGGAGATTTTTTGAATATGTGTTTTATTTGCCTGAAACCTTATAGTTTAATGGTGGACAAGTATGTTGCCGTAATCAACAGCCTGGATGATCCTAAGGCGTTAAAAGACTTTCTCAGCATGGAAAAATGGATCTTCGATAGTCCAGGACAGGCTGGAGAGGCATACCGCAAATACATGAAAGATTTATGGCAGGAAAATAAATTGATCAAAGGTGAGTTTGTCCTGGGAGACAAGACCATCAACCTAAACAACATCACTATGCCTTTATTGAATGTTATCGGCGAAAAAGACAATCTGATTCCTCCTTCTTCTTCGAAACCTCTAATGGATGTGGTGGGAAGTAAAGACAAAGAAATGGTCACTTATCCTGTTGGGCATGCTGGAATTGTAGCTAGTTCAAGATCCCAGAGGGAAGTAGCACCTAAAATTGCAGAGTGGCTTTTGAAACGTAGTTAGACTACATTGTTGAATATCAAAAAACATAAAAAACAAAAGGAACCGTCCCTTTTGTTTTTTGTTTAACTAACTAAATTTTGTTTATCTCTTCAACCTACCAGCAGTTTCAATCAATCGTCTTGTCTGGTGGAATACAGCATCTTTTACATCTTCTACCATTTTCCCATCAGGACCTTGGCTGACAGATGTACCGTAAGGATTGCCTCCAGCTTTGAATATTGAAGGGTCGGTATATCCGGTAGGAACAATAATAGCACCCCAATGCATCATGGATGTATACAAAGATAGTATGGTTGCCTCCTGACCTCCATGAGGATTTTGAGCTGATGACATAGCTGAAACAGCCTTATCAGCCAATTTTCCTTGAGACCAAAGACCTCCCTGTATATCAATAAATTGCTTCATCTGGGAAGCCATATTTCCGAATCGGGTTGGGACACTGAATAGAATGGCATCAGCCCAATCCAGGTCGTCAGAGGTTGCCAAAGGTATGTCGCTTGTGGCTTCTGCATTGGCTTTCCATGCAGGATTTGAGTTGATGACAGCTTCAGGGGCCAGTTCCTGGACCTTTACAAATCTAACTTCCGCTCCTGTCTCTTCTGCTGCTTCTTTTGCCCAGCTGGCCATTTGATAGTTGATACCTGTAGCGCTATAATAAACAATTGATATTTTTACATTTTTCATTGGTATTCTCCTTAATTGATGTAATGTAATTCGATAGTACCTATTATATGATAATGATTATCAATAGTCAACACCTATTTTTATTTTCTTGTTGTTTTTCTATAATTATTGAATAATAATTTCACCAGTACTATAATAGTGATGTGATGCTGAGGTAGCTCAGTTGGTAGAGCGATTGATTCGTAATCAATAGGTCGAGGGTTCGATTCCCTTCCTTAGCTCCAATATTAGTAGTATGGAGTTTTCATATTAAAAAAGTAAAAATAAAATCAAAAAACAAAAGGAACCGTCCCTTTTGTTTTTTGATTTTTTTAAGTCTAAAGCTGATTATAGATATCAGATACTGCCGGTATCGTTTATTTTCCCTTTTTCTACCATGAAACTTGCTTTCATTACATGACCACCAGCTCCGTTGATCTCATAGTTTCCAGGTGGGAGAGTTATCATGAACCTTCCATTCGCACCGATGTTGGCGATAACAGTATCACCGGTTTCAATAGCAATAATGTAGATTTCGGATCCGGCGGACAAATTGGTGACGCCTGTTATGATTCCCATTTCTGATTGGAGTGAATAGCTCTGTCCCGAAACAAGGTCCTTTTTGATCATATATAGCAAATCGCCATTGCTTTTCAGATCAGAGTGAGAACCGCTGAATTCTCCTGTATAAGGAACATCTCCACTGACATTAATCCTATATTGGATGAAATAATTGCCGGCATTGACTGCTGCAGAATAACGACCGGTACTGTCTACCGTAACTTTTTGATAATAACCATCTCCAGTAACTGCAACATCAGCATTAGGTACTGCTTCTCCAGTGAATGGATTGATCACTCTTCCTTCAATCAAAGAAGCTGTGTTGGAAGCCAATGCATAGGTCGGTACATCAATCCATCCCTCTTCAGTCGGTGTGTTCGTCATGAACATAAGCTGCTTGCCGTCATCCGCTGCTAATGTGGTGTAGGTAACGGTAGCTTTGCCATTTGAATCGGTTGTTGCATTTATTGCGGAAAGGTATTGACGTCTGTCATTATCATCTGCATTTGCAAAAAACTCCACATTGGCTCCTGAAACAGGCAAATGGTTTGGACCATGGGTGACTGTCGCTGTTATTTGTATTGTTTGTCCACCCCCGGCAGGAACTAGATTCTTGTCCAATGTCACAGATAAATCCGTATCCGGATAGATTTGTGGTTCTTGATCATTTGGCTCTTCATCTTCAAATTCCACAATTTTAAATTCCACTATGTCAATGATTTTCTGACCATCGGGTCTCTCTACATCAAATATGGCAGTGGTTGTCATTCTTGCCATTTCAGCGCGATTGACAATGGACGACCCATTATAGTCCAGCCATTCAGACAAGCCTAGATCTGAAGCCTTCTGGTTATAGCCATCCGGCCAAGTCATTCCAGCTTCTTCGTGCTCTAGGATTCTGATGAGGATAGTAACCCACTGGACCATCTGAAGTGGGCTTCCAGGCTCGTAGTTGCCTCCCGGCATACCAATGATAATGCCTTCATTTGCTACCAGATTGATCCACCCTAAAGCCCATTCATGTTGACCCATGCCTTTGTGAACATCATTGAAGAGAGGATCCAACTCTGCTGCTTCCTGGGCATCTTCCTCTGTATATCCTAGAAGAAAAGCTGCAACTTTGGCTGCTGCTGCCCGGTTCAATTCCACTTCTGGTGCAAACTCGTTATTACCCACACCTTCCAATATCCCAAGTCGAGCCATTTCAACAATGGCTGATTTGTGAGGGTTGGTTTCAATGTCGGTAAATGGTGCTGCGTAAGCCGTAGTAATCATAACCAATAAAAAAACAATCGTCATGACAATGGCCATCATCTGTCTCATTTTCATAGGCGACCTCCTGAATTTGGTGAAAACATATTTGTATCATTAACACATGATACGATATCTAAAGTATACCATAAATTGGATTATTGAGAAATAAATAATCAAACAAAAGATTGAGGATAAAAATCAAGACATCAAACAAATTATTTGATAAAATTATAGACAAGATGATTCTACTTCTAGAATACAACAAATAAAGGAGGCGGTGAAATCATATGGTTCACTTAGTATATTGTGATAATAAGGAAAAGGTGCTGGGCAAAATCATGGATGGTTCCAAGACGATGGTTGTAAGAGGTGCCGCGGGACGAAAAATTCCTCACAGCAGAGTCTTTAAAGGTGAAAAGCTATATTTTATGGAAAAGGGATCAGCAAAGATTTCTGCCAAAGCAGATGTGGTAGATGTTCAGAATTATGTAAAATTATCAGATGAAGAGATTGAGAAAATCTTGATGGATAATCAAGGATCTCTAAATCTGAGTAAAAACCAGAAAAAACGATGGCATAAAAAATGTCTTTGCCTTGTAGAATTTGAAAACGTAGAAAAAATTGAACCTCTGGAATTCGATCATCAAGGCAATATGGATGACTGGCTGATAATAGAAAAAATCGAAGACGTGGTTGTCGGAACAAGTATTCCTTTTAATTACGACAAATCAAAGTTTTAACTATTAAGAGTTAGTAATGAACGCCTCTATGGGTATTTAATGCTAAGGAGGTGTTCATATGATTAAAGATGGACTGATTCAATTGGAAGAGATAAATGGCATACCTGTTCAGGTGTCCATTATCCAGACTAATGGTAAACCAAACGTCAGAACTTTGAAACCAATGACACCAAAAGGCATAACCCTTCATAACACAGGCAACACTGCACCATCAGCAGGCGCTCTTGCTCATGGACAATACCTTCAAAACCTGGAGAATAGGAGCGAAGTATACAAGAGTTGGCATATAACCGTCAGCCATGATAGAATCGTTCAGCATCTGCCACTGAATGAGCAAGGGCATCATGCTGGAGACGGGGAACGTGGACCAGGCAACACATCTACTATAGGCATTGAGATTGCTGAGAATAAGGATTACCCTAAAGCTGAGAGAAATGCAATCAGGTTGATTGTGGCACTCAAGCGTCACTTCGGATTTGATGAATCGGCCATAAAACCTCATCGGTTTTACAGCCATTCAGAAAAGCTCTGCCCACGTAGGATACTGCTATCTGAAAATACTTGGCAGAAAGACTGGGAGAGGTTTCTAGAGAATAGGATTCGACCAGCTCTTGATTACTACGACGGTATTGAAAGCGTTCCTGAGTGGGGAAAGAAGACTGTAGCAAAACTGGTGGCAAAGGGCTATCTAATGGGAGATGGAAATAGTTTAAGATTGACGAAGGATATGATTCGAATTTTTGTAATTCATGACAGGGCAGGGTTGTATGATTGATTAGATATTATTCGTTAAATATGATAAAATAAATCAAAAATTTCTTTTGAAGGAAGGGTGCTATGGAGACCAATAACGCTGAATTAAAGATAGGTATGAAGACCTTTATGATTGCAGTTGTTATACTATTGGTATTGATTGTGCTGTCTGGTGTCTTGACTCAAGTGATTCCAACAGGTGCGTTCGATAGAAACATCGATGGAACGGTAATCGCAGGCACCTACCAACAGACAGATGCTGAAAAACTGCCTATCTGGAGGTGGATAGCCGCTCCTTTTATGGTTTTGGGTAGTAGTGACGGTGTTATGATTATTGCTATTGTCATGTTTTTATTGATTATAGGAGGATCCATACATCTATTGAATCAATCAGGAATTCTAAAGAGCATCATTGCATCCGTTGTTGAGCGCTATTCGGAGAAAAAATACTTGCTACTTGGGATCATCATTTTTGTATTCATGTCCGTTGGTTCTTTTATCGGTATTTTTGAAGAGGTGATTCCTCTCATACCAATCATGGTTATGCTCGCTATAAACTTGGGATGGGATACTATGACAGGCCTTGGAATGACTTTGTTATCGACTGGAATTGGATTTTCTGCAGCTGTCACCAATCCTTTTACTGTCGGTATAGCACAGGAAATAGCTGGATTACCCGCATTTTCAGGGTCATTCTATAGGCTATTTATTTTTCTTGTTATGTATTTACTCACATTTTTGTTTGTCAGTCGATATGCTAAGAAAATTGATACCAACATCGTGTCCGACGTAAGGGTGTTCAAACAAGACATGACCGATCCGAGGGCCGTGAGGTTTTTTCTTACTGTGATGTCTATAATGCTTGTTACAGTATTGGCATCTCCATTTATTCCTTTTATTCAGGCGATTGTTTTGCCGTTGATTGGATTTTTTTTCCTAGTCGCTTCCTTTGGCAGCAATCTAATGATGAGTATAAAAACCAAGGATATACTGAAAAACTGGTTCAATGGCGCAAAGGCTATGTCTCCTGGAATCGTGCTTATCTTGCTGGCAACAAGCGTCAAGTATATCATTGTGTCTGGTGGAATCATGGATACCATTTTGTACAACGCCTCTTTGATGATTGAGAATTCTTCCAGATTGGTTGCTTTGGTAGGAAGCTACGGCATGACTATGCTTCTGAATTTTTTCATCGGGTCTGGAAGCGCCAAGGCTTTTTTAATGATGCCTATTCTTTCACCACTGATGGATCTGGCTGGTGTTTCACGCCAATTGGCGGTTTTAGCATTTCAATTTGGAGACGGCTTCAGCAATATACTATATCCGACCAATGCCGTACTATTGATTGGATTGGGTATCAGTAATGTAAGCTATATGAAATGGTTTAAATGGATTATTGGGTTCCAGATAATTCTTATGCTATTGTCGGTAGGATTTCTGGCATTGGGTCTGGCAATGGGATATGGGGTGTAACATGCTAAGCTATGATAATAAAAGAAAACTGATTGCATATAAGATTGAAGAGCTAAGAGAGCATTACTTTATCGAATGCCATCAGAAGATATATGGTGTGGATGAAATAACGGACCGATATACGATTCACGCAAATAAAGAGAGGAAAAAGATGTTGGTGCTATCCACAGGTCTCCATGGCATCGAGGGATTTATCGGAAGCGATTTAGTGTATCTTTTTCTAAATGAGCTGATTGATGGCATGGACACTAATCACACAGAAATAAGGATTTACCACTGCCTCAATCCATGGGCAATGAAGCATAATCGAAGGGTAAACAGCAACAATGTGGATCTGAACCGGACATTTGGTGTTGGAAAAGCTAAATTTGAAAATGATGATTATATAAAACATTATGATTTTTTCAAACCTTATGCTATAAGTAATTATGGATTAGCAAGTTTGAAGTTCTATGTCAAGCTGATTCGATTTATCCTAGGAGCCGGAACATCTGGCGTAAGAGCAGCATCATTGAAAGGACAATCGGAAAAGCCTGAAGGCATATACTATTCAGGGAATGGCATTCAAACCGAAACTGATTACTTGATGAAAGAGATTGACGAATTAATGGACATACCACTGGATCAATTGACATGGATAGACCTCCACAGCGGGTATGGGCCTAGGGACCAGATGACTATCCTAAACAGCCCCCAGGATAAGAGACCTTTGAGCTTTTGGAAAAACAAGTTAGATTATCCACGGATCCTTCAGGCAACAGCTGATGAATTTTATGAAATAAACGGTGATATGATGGATTACATGTACCGTAAATATTACGAGAAAAGATCAGCGACTGATTTTTATGGTACATGTTTCGAATTCGGAACATATGGTGATAGTATGACAGATCAGATCAGGAGTCTTAAAACTATGATTTTCGAGAATAATCTAGCACACAAAAAATGCAGTATCAAAGCAGATAAAAAAATAAGACGTGATTTTCAGGAGTTATATTATCCAACAGAAAAAAAGTGGCAGGATAAAGCCAGAGAGGATTTCAAACAGGCTATAATAGCTATTATAGGAGGAGAATCAAATGAGTAGAACAACAGAGCAACGCAAATTGTTAAAATCAACGTTTACAGAAAATGAAGCTTTTAGCAGTGATCAAATGGAGGGGAAGCCTCAACCACCGCTCTCCAATCCAGTTAAAAACCCTGAGGACGTGATTGCCTTGCCAGAATTTGGGGATGATATTTTTGTGAAGATACATATTTTGGATATCATCAATGACCGAGTCAGTCACAGAAAATTCAAAGATGAGGCGATTTCTTTAGAGGAATTGTCGTTTTTACTTTGGAGCACACAGGGTGTAAAATCTGTTGCCGGTGATCAATATGCCACAATGAGAACTGTACCATCGGCTGGTGCAAGACATCCCTACGAAACAAATCTGATGGTTAACAAGGTGGAGGGATTGAAAAGAGGCATTTATCGCTATCTGCCGTTGACGCATCAGCTTGCCTATGTGTACACACCTGAGAACATGGACAGGACGATGGCATTAGCTGCGAGAAAACAAAAGTTCGCGGGAAATTGCGCAGTGGCATTTGTTTGGTCGGTGGTACCTTATAGAGGAGAGTGGCGTTATAATGAACGGTCCCATAAGCCGATGCTACTGGATGCTGGTCATATATGCCAGAATCTTTATTTGGCATGTGAGGCCATAGGATGTGGCACATGTGCCATTGCAGCCTATGATCAGAAGCTATTGGATGACTTATTGCATTTAGACGGAGAAGATGAGTTTGCGGTATATCTGTCACCTGTCGGGAAGGTGTGAGATGAATCCAATTTATTATTGAACCTCAATACTGAATAGATTCATTTTTTTAGGGTATATATTAGTACATGAAATTTGATTTTGGAGGCACGTATTATGAGGAATCGATATAGTAAGAACAGAATTATCATCTACACTTTGATGATTGTGATTGTTATCCTCATAGTGTCTTTAGCTCAGGCTCTTCCTACTGAAAACTTTCGTTTTGGCCAGGAATCGTTGTATGATTTAAATACAGGTTGGGTAATCTCATCACAGGGCAATGTTGCCATCAATTCCACTTTGCCAGTCAAATTACATTTGGATGCCGGTATCCCTTATTCTGCTGAAAGACTACTGGAAGATGATTTTCCTGATTTTATGAAACTTAGGATTAGATCATCTATGCAGTCTATTCAGGTTCTAATTGATGGCGAAGAAATTTTCCGAGATGAAAAACCAATAGAGGGCAGGTGGATAGCACCTGAGGCTAGTGTCTGGCATCTTGTTGAATTACCTGCTAATGTTCAGGGAAAAACACTCTCTCTTATTATGAAATCACCAGTGAAAGCATTTTCAGGCGTTGTTAATCCTGTTTTTGCAGGTAGTGGAGATGCACTGCTCTTTGATATCCTTAATCGTCAAATAACCGGTCTTGTCATATCTGTGTTACTTTTTTTGTTCGGCATGATGACGATAATAGGTTCTGTTTTTTTATTCAATACAGGGGACAATAGACTACTGTATTTGGGATTGTTTGCGGTTCTAGTCAGTATTTGGATTCTGTCCGAAGCAAGGCTAATGCAATTTTTTACAGGGAATCGATTTATTATTGGCGGTATAAGCTACATGATAGTGGCTTTGATGCCTATTCCATTTTTGTTGTATCTACGCGATGCGGTTTTGACAAAATGCACGCATGTGGTTACTATGGTAGCCTATTTGTTTCTACTAAGCTTCTTTGTTAATTTATCACTTCAAATATTAGGAATAGCAGGATTCTTTGAATCTCTTCAAATAACAAACGGATTAATGCTAATGACTGTTATTTTTGTTATAGCCTTGCTATTAGTAGAAATGATTCGATTTAAAAATAAGCAAGCTAAACGATTTTTGCTATATTTGAGCATGTTGATGATTCTAGTTTTTGTGGAGCTTGTCCAATTCTTCGGTCAGGTGTTTGACTCAACATCCTTTTATAGCCGTATTGGGTTGGTCATCTTTTTTGCATTCCTAGCTTGGGATTCTATCCGTCACTTTGATGAATTGCTTCTGAAGGATAAAGAAACTCAGTTCTTAAAGAAATTAGCTTATCGTGATATATTGACAGGTGGATACAATCGAACTGTTTTCGAAAATGACATACTTGATCTGACTCAGGGTGAAAATAGACAGAACTTCAGAATGATCCTAATGGATATCAACAGTCTCAAATCAATTAATGATAAGTTTGGTCATCAAGAAGGTGATCGAGTCATTATCAAATCCCATCAATATCTGGTAGAGGCATTTGGTCAGAACAGTAAATGCTACCGTCTTGGTGGAGATGAGTTTGCATGCATTCTCAAGAGTATGGATATCAGTATTTATGAAAAAGGAGTTGAACAAATCAGAAGAAGGTTGAATGAGGATCAGAAGCAACTGCCATATGACATGGATGTTGCTATCGGAAGCGATCTATATCTATGTGATAATAATATGAAGTTCAGTGAGTTCTTTCATCATATAGACCAATTAATGTATTTTGACAAGATAAGAACGAAAAAATTGGCAAGTGGTTTAGAGTAAGAATTATTGACTTTTAAACATCTTCAGTAACAAATCAATTTCGGACTCGGTCTCTTGAAGAAAGCTTGTATCTGATTCGTTGAGACACCAATTGATTATATTTCCCCTTATGAATTTAATAAAGAATTTAGACAGATATTCAGATGTATAGCCGTCCTTGATTAAACCATCATTGACGGCTTTTTTGGTGCAATTGAGGACATGTCTGTAATAAGCTCTCTCCCAGCTGACAGCTTGTTTGTTCATGGATAAAAGAATAGACTTATAATACTCAATGACTAACTGTTTGTCAAAACTGACAACAAAAGATGTCTGATCCAAAAGAATTGCTTTTAGAGAATCCAGTGGATTTTCAAGGTCGTATTTTGTATGGTTAATCTCTAGGAGTTCGTCATAAATCATGAATGATTCGTTGACTAATTCTTGCTTGGAAGCATAGTGGTGGTAAAATGCACCGATTGAAATATTGGCTGCCTGGCATACATCTCGGATCGTCATTTGGTTTAATCCTTTTTCTATGGCTATATAACGCGCTACGTCCATTATTTTTTTCTTGGTTTGATTGGATTGCTCGGATTTCAATGACATGTCGATTTACCGCCTTGGTTGAATATTTTTGTACATTATATCATGAAATAAACAGCATGAGATAGATAATAATTGGAATTGATAAAATTTAATCAATCTTTATTGAAACCATTCAAGTGTTGTGGTATAATTTAATCAAAAGAAACCGAACAAAGTTCGGTATTGGTTAAGGGAGGAAAACATGAAAAAAGATCAGCTGATTTGCGAATTGGTGGATAGTTATGCAGACTGGTTCAATGACGAAAATGCTTATCAGACGGGAAAGATGTCCAAAAATCTTTATCCCTATACATAAATGTTTAAACCTATGGAGATTAACCGCTTGAAAATCAAAAATCGTTTAGTGATGGCACCCATGGGAAATATATCCATGTGTGATGAAACAGGAAGACCAAATGATCAGATGCTTGAATATTTTTTTGCCAGGGCAAAAGGAGGAATTGGGCTCATAACAACAGGTCTTGTGCCTGTGAGCCATGGCATCGATCCTACTGTGACAGAACCAGGAAAGCTTACCTATTTTCCTAGGATTGACCGATCAAGAAGTGTAATGGCCGGATGGAGAGATCTATCTGCAGGCGTTCACAACTATGGCGCCAAGATATTTATTCAACTGACACCTGGATTAGGACGAGTTGGCAATCCTCAATGCCTGTTGACAATGAAGAAGTTTCCAAAATCTGCATCATTTAATCCGAACTTCTATATGCCGCAGATTCCTTGTTTGCCTTTTAGTGATCGAAGTCTTAAGAAAATTATAAAGAACACTGGTCAGGCATCAGCAGATGCTAAGGCATTTAATATTGACGGTGTCTATTTACATGGACATGAGGGCTACCTGCTTGAACAATTGACCAATCCAGCTTTTAACAGGAGAAAGTTAGGTGCTTATTCTGATTGGCAGGCTTTTGGTATTGATATGATCAAAGAGATAAGAAGAAGAGTGGGCCCTGATTATCCAATCATGTATCGGATTGATTTGTCACTAGCATTGAATGAAGTTTATGGTGATAAGATGGACATTAAAGATCTCAAGAAATTCCAAAATGGCAGAACAATAGATATGACTCTTGAATATATGAGTAATTTGGTTAAAGCAGGTGTAGATATATTTGACGTGGACTTGGGTTGCTATGACAATTGGTGGTTGCCACACCCTCCTGCAAGTATGCCACCGGGATGCTTCTTAAGCATTTCACAATTGGCTAAAGATTATTTTGAAAAGAACAGTATTGTTTCAAATGCGGGTAAACCTGTCCCAGTAGTGGCTGTGGGGAAATTGGGTTATCCGGATTTGGCGGAAAAAGCCTTGCGTGATAATCTATGCGACATGGTTATGCTGGGTAGACCAGTGCTAGCGGATCCAGAATGGGCCAACAAAGTATATAATGGCCATGTTGAGGACATTATTCCCTGTATTGGATGTCAAGAGGGTTGCATCAATGAGTTCGTAGAGGGAGGGCATCCGCAGTGTGCTGTGAATCCGAGGACTAGCTTTGAGTTCAAGATGCCAGAGGAACTCACCCCTGCTATTCATAAAAAAAAGATTGGTGTGATTGGTGCAGGTCCGGCTGGCGTGATGACGGCTGTAATGGCTGCAAAAAGAGGACATGATGTCACCTTGGTTGAAAAAAGTGATCAGGTAGGTGGCAAAGTAAAGGCAGGTTCTGTACCAAAGATTAAATTTGAAATCGAGAATTACAAGAACTATTTGGAAAAACAACTGGAAAAAACGAGAGATCAGTATCAGCTGAATTATATCAATAATTTCGAGGCTACTATCGACTGGCTGAAGGAACAGAAATTTGACTCGTTAGTGTTTGCCACCGGCGCGAAAGAGTTGTTACTTCCCATGAGTGGCAAGGAGAATATCAATTATATTGAAGGAACTGATTTACTGTTGAATCCCGAAAAACTTGGAGATGCCCATAAGATAGTGGTCATCGGTGGTGGTGTCGTCGGATGTGAAATCGCTTATTGGCTGAAGCATGAATATGGTAAGGATGTTAAGGTCGTTGAGATGACAAAGCATTTTATGAACCATACCTGCACAGCCAATCGGGGATATTTGCTCTATTACCTTGAAAAATCAAACGTTGAGTTGCTGAATTGCACTAAAGTCATAGGATTGGAAGAAAATCAGGTAAGAGTATTGCAGAATGTTTCCAACACAGTACCAAATCCTTATCTGACTTGGAGACCAGTTTTACCGGAAAACGTAGAAAATCCGTTTGCTCCAAAATATCTTGTCGATGAAAAAGAGAGATTGATTGATGCGGATCTTGTTGTTTTTGCAATGGGGAACAAGCCTTCTGACGAACTTTACAGGCAAGCATTTACTGAAAAAGTGGCACAAGAAATTTTTAATATAGGAGATAGTTTGAAGGGCGGTAAGGTTTTGGAAGCTACAAGAGCTGCAAATGCCATAGCCAGAAATATTTAAGGGGGGATTACATTGTATGACTTCAAGATGAATCTGAATGAGGATGAAATAAGCATACTGAATGGTGAAAAAGGTGAGATATTGGCTAAAGTTATGAAGACTATAGTCATGTATGGCGATACTTTTGGGGCGGATCGACTCGTCCCTGTCAGCGGTGAATATGGTCATCTGGTGACAAGTTTCGGTCTTTCAATGATGAAACCTGTATACAAGTTAATGAATGCACTGATAGAGGAAGGAATCTGCTCGAAACAGAAGTTTACAGTAGATCCGAGACCCGTTGACAAGGAAAATGTACCGGCTGGATTTTTAAAAAACTTGGTTTTCAAGTACATGTACAGCAAGCAAAATGATTATGAAGATCAGCTAAAGAAAATGGGGCTTTTGACTGAAGATGGATTTACATGCACGTGTTATATGGATGAGTTGGGAAATATCCCGCAAAAAGGTGAAGTTATCAGTTGGGCAGAGAGTTCTGCTGTGGTGTATGCCAATTCAGTTCTTGGTGCTAGATGTAACCGAAACTCGGGATTGATTGAATTGTTTGGAAGTATTTTGGGCAAGGTGCCGAATTTTGGATTATTGACTGATGAAGGAAGAAAGGCAACCTGGGTAGTCGAAATAAAGACTGATGAACTGCCAGAAGCTCAGGTTTTAGGAAGTGTTATAGGGATGAAAGTCATGGAGGACGTGCCGTACATTAAAGGACTTGATAGGCATCTGGGAGGAATCATGAATAACCGGGTGCGAGATTATCTCAAGGATATGGGAGCGGCTACTGCCAGCAATGGCGCAGTTGGGCTATACCATGTCGAGGGAATAACACCAGAGGCTGTAGAACATGGAGAAAGCCTCATCAATGAGAATCATCAAACCTATGTAATTGATGAATTAGAGCTAATTCGAATAAAGGATAGCTATAAGGTCATGTGGAAAGATAAATCAGCTAAACCCGAGATGTGTTTTGTCGGATGTCCGCATTTATCATTCCAACAACTGGAGGAATGGGTTGATAAGATAGAAAAACGTCTTCATATTAATCACAGTCAACAGGTTACCATTCCCACGGTTTTGACTACATCCCCATCAGTTTTAAATAAATTTAAGGAAAGTCCTCAGTTTGCTAAGCTTGAAAAAATGGGTATTGGATTATCATATATTTGCCCATTGATGTACATGAACAATCCTCTATGCGCAAAGATGCCTGTCATAACAAATTCCAACAAATTAAGGACTTACACGACCTCAAGATACTACACAGATCTTGAAATATTGGATCAGATAACCAGGAGGCGTTGATATGAAAGAATTTAAAGGAAGAGTTGTAATACCAGGACAAATAAAAGCTGAGGCTCTTGTAACCAAATCAGGATTTAATACATTGGCCAGTTTCCAAAAAAGTCTCATGTTTAACGATAAAAAAGCGACCTGTTCTGATCAGAACAATCAGGATTTGTATAAAAAGAAGATGGCGGGAAAAGCTCTATGTATGCCCCAAACCATAGGTTCAACGACTGGTGGGATGGTTTTGTATTGTGCCTGTGATATGGGTGCATCACCAGCATGCCTGTTGTTTTCAAACACTATTGATTCACTGGCAGCAGCAGGCGCCATCTTGTCAGACATTTGGACAGATATCAATCTGCCTACGGTGGATAATCTTGGAGAAGATTTTCTAAACCACGTTAAGGATGGAATGACAGTTGAAATAATAGAGGGTGGAATAGTCAGAGTATACTAAGAATACAAAAGACAAGGAAGCATTGATATGTGATATGCCGGCTTTGTCTTTTTTTTGTATCCTTATTTCTTCCTTCTATAAACCGTTATGGTTGTGCCTTTTCCCTCTGCACTATCCACAGCTGCCTCATCCACCAGCATACCAACAATATGGAGCCCGGAAGATGACATTGGACTACCTGCCAGATTGCCATAATTATCTTCATATTCTGTCATGTTTGGTTGGTTGAGCAGATGATGGACTTTTTCTGCGGTTTTCTTGTCCATTCCTTCTCCGTCATCCTTTACTGATATTACCGTATTGTCTTCGGTTTCTCTTTTTATATGGACAACAACATCAGATGCTTTTGCATTAAGCGAATTGGATACAAGTTCATTGACGATTCCTTGAATTTTACCGTTTTCTTCTTTCACAATTGCCTCCTTGATTTTTCAAGCCAAATAGTTGGTAATACTTCATTATATAATACAATCAACTAAACATTCAATGTTTTTAGAAACTTACTTTTTACATTTAGAAAGGTACTTTTGTATTAGAGTTGTGGAATTCCTTGGGAATGAAGTATAATATAATTAATAGCAGAAAAGATCGTATCTACCTGAGTTGGAAGGGATGTAATCTTATGGAGATTGCTTTGAACATTTTAATCGGAATCGGATTGGCAGCGACTTGTGGTTTTCGAGTGTTTGTACCGTTATTGGTCATGGGAGCGGCAAATAAGGTAGGATACCTGGAACTGAGTCAAGGATTCACATGGATAGGCAGCTATCCTGCTGTGATTATTTTTGGCATAGCAACAGTCGTTGAAATCACCGCATATTTTATTCCATATGTTGACAACCTGCTTAATACCATCAGTATACCAATCAGTGCTGTGGCTGGGATCGTGGTGGCTGCTGCGGTTATAACAGATATGAGCCCCATCTTGCAATGGACTCTAGCGATCATAGCTGGTGGCGGAGCTGCGTCGGTGACGAGTTTAATTAGCAACGGTGCCCACAATACGTCTACGGTTTTCAGCGCTGGAGTAGCCAATCCAGTTGTGTCAGCTGGTGAGACTGTGATATCAATTGTCATGGCTGTCTTATCAATTATTGTTCCTATTTTTGCAGTTTTACTGATTATTATGATGATTATACTGGTTTCTCGAATGGTGCGTAGATTTAGAGATCGTAGATTCCGGCATAAACATATGGACTGAAACACCGTATTTCAGATTAAGGAGGTATAACATGTTTCGCAAGAAAATATTATTCTTATTATTACTACTGGTGGTTATTAGTCTATTAGTAGGGTGTTTGCCTGGAGATGGCAAGAATAGCATTGAGAATCCAGCTGGATTTTTTTGGGGAATCTGGCATGGGTGGTTAGCTCCTCTATCGATTGTCATTGGTTTTTTTAACAGAACAATCCGGGTGTACGAAGTTTTTAATAAAGGCTGGAGTTATGATTTAGGTTTTTATATGGCTGTAATCAGTGGGTTTGGAGGAATTGGATTATTCAGAAGCAAGAGAAAAGGGGATTAGTAGTGTTAGGGAGGCAGTAGCATTATGAGAATAGATGAAAGAGATGTTATGTTTTCTAGAATGGCCAGAAAACCAGGCACAGAGGCTTACGAAGATTATTATCGAACCAGAGAGGAAAGACGAAAAATAGATGATGAAATAAGAAAAATGCCTGGGTTGTGTGCTGAAGGTACTGCAACTTATGATCCGTTAAATAGTCCGATGATTACGTCTGCTTTTGATTTTTTGGGTGATATTAAACACCTCGCTACCGGTCCCGCATTGAGTAACACAATTTGTGCAGGGACACCGGAACTGTTCACTAAGAGGATTAAGGGTCTTGCGGGCTATTATGGCAGTGTTTTGTGCGGCATAACAGGGTGTGACGAAAGTTATTATTATAACCATAGAGGACGAGACGACGCTACATTTGGTGAAATAGTTGAACCGAAACATACCAATACTATCGTTTTTGCCGTGGAGATGGATAAAGATGCTATAGATACTGCACCACAGCTGCCTGAGGCTTTGGTGGTGGTAAAGGGATATGTAGAAGCCGCCATTATTGGTATGATGCTCACATATTATATAAAAAGTCTGGGATATGACGCTAGGAACCACATGGATGGCAACTATTTGCTGGTGTTGCCTTTAGTCGCAAAAAATGCCGGTCTGGGGGACATCGGGAGGCATGGGATACTTGTTACAGAGCAGTTCGGTTCGCGAGTCAGATTGGGGGCTGTGACAACCAATATGCCGCTCATATTGGATAAACCATCTGAGTTCAAAATAACTGAGTTCTGCAAGATTTGCGGCAAGTGTGCCAAGACATGCCCCGCGAAGGCTATCTCCTCCCAGGACCAAACGGAGATTGACGGAATCATGCGTTGGCAGATTATCCAAGAAGAATGCTACAAAAAATGGCGGGTGCTAGGGACCGACTGCGGGATTTGCATTTCAAGCTGTCCTTTTAGCTCTAATGTGCCTGAAGAGTTGATTGCTGACTATAAAATAGACCCCGAAAATGCCGAGGCGATCATTAGACATCACGAGCAAAAATTCAAAGTCAGACCTTTCAACAAGGAAAAACCCGAGTGGATGAAGTGAGTAAATGGAGGAACAGGAATGCAATTGATACAAGACAACGACTTAATATTTAATAATACTTGCATCACATTTGGATACTTTAACAGCCTTCACAAAGGACATCGTTCAGTAATCAGTCGATTGATTGAACAGGAATCTAAAGGATTCAATTCTGTTTTGTTATGTCTGGAAAAGGATCAGCGAATCGTTATAGATAGTAAATGCGACATATATACCATGAATGAGAAGTTTAGGATTCTGCAAGAAAATGGACCCATGTTAATGGTAGCTTATCCATTTGCAGAGGTTATAGAATCAATGGCGCCAGAGGAGTTCATCAAAAAGATTTTAGTGGACAGGTTTGACGCTAAAGTCATTGTTGTTGGCAATAACTGTCGATTTGGCAGGCAAGGTGATGGTGATATTCAGACTTTAAGAGAACTGTCTGACAAGTACGGCTATGAGCTCGTTTCTTGTGAGACAGTCAATTATGAGGAAAAGCCGATTACTGATGATTGGATTAAGCATGAAATAATAGAGGGAGATATTAACACAGTTAATATGTTGTTGGGAAGTCCATTCACTTTGTGGGGAACAATAATCCACGGCAAAGCGCTGGGGAGAAAATTTGGTATGCCTACAGCTAATCTAAGACTTCCTGAAAATAAAATCATTCCCAAGCATGGTGTCTATGCCACAATGTCAAACATTGATGGCAAACGGTTTAAAGGTCTAACCAACATTGGCAGAAGACCTTCTGTAGATGATCAAACACATGTGTCAATAGAAACATATCTTCTGGGTTTTTCAGAAGATATCTACGGAAAAGATGTTAGTTTGGAGCTGCATCACTATATACGCGGGGTGAAAAAATTCAATAATCTGGAAGAAGTGACGCAACAGGTCAAGCTGGATGTAATGGTTGCTGAGAATATTCTATCGACTTAATAAATCATACAATCGAACAGACAGAATCAATGACTGCTCTTTTGTTGCATTGCTTTTTGGTGCAATCTGAGCTTCGCTGATACCCTGGAGTATTCCAAGCTTATATAGCATCTGGACAGATGTTTTAGCATAATCAGATATGAGGTTCTCGTCGATAAATCGGATGTAATCAGTGGAGACAGGGTAGGTAATGTCAAGTTTGGTCAACATCCTGTTAAATATCGTTACAATCTGCTCCCTCGTAATCAGTGCATTAGGTGCAAATTGATTATTACCGACACCATTGACTAATCCTAGAGCAGCTGCAATCTCAACCTCTCTGCTGGTTGTGTCTGAAAAAGTGATTCGAGGCAAATCATTAGGAACACCCCGTACAACCTCATACAGCTTTATGATTACTTCTGTGAATTCCTTTCTTGTTATGAAATTAGTGTACCCGTGACTGGTGTTGTCAGTTATAATACTTAATTCTCTAGCATCAGAAACCCCTTCGATTGCCCAAAATGAAGGTGTTGCCGTAGTTGTTGGTTCTGATTTTATTAGGTAGGGATTAGCAACCAGTATGTTACCAGGACCATTTATTGCAAATTGAAAATTCATGGTGCTGATGTTACTTATATCAACAACAACCTGCTGCCATTGGTTGGAAACTGTTATGGCATGTTTTATTTGCCAGGTGGAATTGTGGATGTAGATATTGAATCCTTCTGTCAGATAGTTCAATGGATTAGATCTCGTCCCGCTCGAGATATTAAATGGTTGGTTAGTCGCAGGCGCATATGAATATGTTGACAAATAGTTCTCATAACTGCCGTATTGTGTACCAAAATATGATGGATTCATTTGCCATTGGATGAATGCCTCCAGATCTCCGAACTGATTTTGAGACACAGCGACCACATCAAACACTAGCTCGCTGTAGCCTGAAACATCAACTGTGATATATTGGTCAGATGATCTTCTTGCACCACCCTCATAGGACGAATAAAAACCTTCGCTAAAATCAGTCTTACCAGTTGAGTGAATTTTATTAATGATTTGACTGTCTTCTGAAGTGATTTTTATAGCGTTGCCGTTTGCTATTGAAAAGTTTTCTGAACTACTTACCAGCGATAAATTGGTTTGAGCGTATGCTATGGTGTTTATTGTCAACATCATTATAATCAATAGGATCGTTATTTTTTGTCTTGAATGTTTCATAGTCTAAACCCTCCTTATACCGGTTAATTGGTATATCTGATATCATAACATATTTTATAGAAAAGCGTAACCGATTTGGAAATGAACACTGCAAAAAAATATACTTGGGAAATCTAAGAATTAAGTGTATAATGTTTAAAAATAGAATAATTAGTAATTAAATATGGGGTAATTTAATGGATATAAACTATAGGAGTTTTATAAAATTATCATTGATTGTGGGTTCAGTTCTCGCAATTGTGTGGTATATGCCCGAAGTAATCATGTTCTTTGGGATAATGCTGCGTTACTTAATTCCTTTTATTATTGGATTATCAATAGCATTTGTATTGAATGTGTTGATGAAAATAATTGAAGAAAAAGTTGTTGCAAAATTCAACTTTAGGAAGTTCCAGAGGCCGCTTGCATTTCTATTGACACTGACAGCAATGATCATGTCTGTTGTCATAGTGATTTTATTAATCATACCTGAAATAAGGAATACCTTTACTAATGTCTCTGAAGATTTGCCTTCTTTTCTTAAAAGATTAGAGAGCTGGATGAGCACTTTAAATATAAATGGTTTAGGATTGAGTGATATCGAATTCAATTGGGAGAGTTTAACGGAATCTGCATATGATTTCATCACTAGAGGAGGGCGTGGATTACTCAGTACCACCTGGGGTATTACATCTTCTATATTAGGTGTGTTAGTCAATATAGCAATTGGTTTTGTTTTTTCTGTCTATATACTATTTCAAAAAGAGACACTTGGCAGACAAGCGAGAAAGCTGTTATATGCTTTTTTGAGTGAGGATACAGCAAACAGAATATTGGAAGTGGCTGCTTTAGCTAACGATGTATTTTCTAATTTTATTAAGGGTCAATTTTTTGAAGCGCTAATTTTTGGAATCTTGTGTTTTATTGGAATGACAGTCCTTTCTATGCCTTATGCAGTTGCTATATCAGCGCTAGTTGGTTTTACTGCGTTGATACCGTTGATAGGTGCGTTTGTCGGAACGGGATTAGGAGCATTTTTGATTATTATGATTTCTCCTATTAAAGCACTCTGGTTTGTAATCTTTATCATTGTTCTTCAGCAGGTTGAGAGCAATTTGATTTATCCGAGAGTTGTAGGTACTTCAGTAGGTTTGCCAGGGATATGGGTTTTGTTGGCAGTTACCATTGGGGCTGCGTCATTTGGCATTTTAGGTATTGTGATTGCTGTGCCTATAAGTGCTCTTTTGTATAGCTTGTTGCGAACAGCAGTTGACAGGAGATTAAGTGATAAAGGTAAAGAGATTTGATGTATTTGCGAGCATATAGAAAGATATCATAGCAAATAGGTGATTATGTAAACCTTAAGAACCTGAGAGCAGTTGACGGTTTATAATAGTAGAATATAGCAATTGGAGTGGTTTGACATCTTTTAGAGTTTGCGATATCATTATATATCATAATTATTGTTCGAAAAACGCTTTAGAAACTGTGCATAATTATAAGTACAGTTTTTTTATGCAAAAAATTAGAGAGAGGTGCATTATTTTGTTGAACAAGAGAAGAATTATTATAGCATTAATCATTTCAATGATGTTATTCGCATTTGCGGGATGTGCAACTGAAACAAAAACCCACGTTATGGAAGGCAAGTTCACAGTCGTTGGAAGCGGAGGATATCCCCCGTTTAACTTCTTCCAGGATAACCAGGTTGTAGGCTTTGACGTCGATACAGGACATGCAATAGCAGATCGTCTTGGCTTGGAACTCAATTACGAGACATCAGCTTGGGATGGATTGGTAGAAGGTTTGAAAGCTGGTCGATATGATGGTGTATTAGGCAGCATGGCTATAACGGAATCAAGAATGGAAGAGGTTAATTTTACCATTCCATATTATTATTCTGGAGCGCAGTTAGTGGTCAGAAAAGATTCAGGTATTACCGACCCCAGTGAAATGTCTGGTAAGACTATAGCTGTGGCAACGGGAACAAATTTTGTGCAAGATGCAGAAGGGTTAGGAGCTGAAGTCAGTTTATACGATGATGACAATGGCACTTTAATGGAGTTAATCAACGGACGTGTTGATGGCGTGATCACAGACCGTCTAGTGGCTGTTCAAGCTATGGCAGAAATGAACGGTGGAGATGAGTTAATGCTGTCAGGTGAGTTGCTGAGACTTGAAGAAATGGGTATTGCAGTAAACAAGAACAATACAGAACTGCTTGATGAGCTTAATGCTATACTGGAAGAGATGCACGCAGATGGTACTTTGTCGGAGATTAGCCGAGACTGGCACAATGGTGAAGATATAACAGTCAAATAAAAGCAATTACTACGGCTGCCAAGTAAGGCAGCCGTCATCTTTCAAATGAAAAGGAGGGAGTACAATTTATAATTCGATTATTTTAAATACAACAGCATTTCTGTCAAGATTTGAATTTCCATGGGATATGTCGCTGATACCGGAATATTTCCCTGTTTTCTACAAACCAGCTCTTATGACACTCCAAATCACTACTTTTGGTATTCTGATGGGACTGTTTCTTGGGTTGTTTGCCGCACTACTCAGAATATCAAAATTCAAAATCTTGAGTGCGCCGGCAAGAGTATACATCTGGGCTATCAGAGGTACGCCTTTGTTACTGCAATTATTATTTATCTATTTTGGGTTAGTCAATATTGTTAACATACCACGTATACCTGCAGCAATCATAGCATTAGGGATACATAACGGAGCTTATATAGCAGAAATCTTCAGAGGCTCAATACTAGCCGTTGATAGAGGCCAAAGGGAGGCAGCTTATTCATTAGGAATGACACCTTGGCTGGCTATGAAAAGGATCATATTGCCTCAGGCGTTCAAGCGTTCTGTTCCACCCTTAGGCAACCAGTTTATTATCGCTCTGAAGGATTCATCACTGGCAAGTGCGGCCTCTGTTCCGGAGTTATTGCTTCAGGCAAGGCAGTTGGGTTCTTCTACTTTCAGCTATATGGAAATGCTGTTTATTGCTGGTATTTATTACCTGATTATGACAACAGCTCTGACATTTATGGTTGGAAGACTGGAAAAAAGACTGAGTGTCAGCGATCACAGGGTATAGGAGGTAACATATATGATTGAAATAAAGAATTTAAGTAAATGGTATGGCAAACTGCAAGTACTAAAAGACATTAATTTGAGTGTAGCAGAGAAAGAGGTTGTTGTGATTATCGGAGCTTCAGGATCAGGCAAGAGTACACTTCTCAGATGTGTCAATTTTTTGGAGAAACCGCAAAAGGGCAGCATCAACATTGATGGTACTTTGATCGACCCTAAAGGTAAAAATCTTCACCTCATACGACAAGAGGTAGGGATGGTTTTTAAGCATTTCAATCTATTTCCCCATAAGACGGTTATGGGAAATGTCATTGAGGGGTTGACTCAAGTAAAAAAAGTACCATATGAAGAGGCAGAAAAGGAAGGGAGATTGCTGCTGGAAAAGGTCGGTTTATCAGACAAAGCTGATAGCTATCCTTCGGTCATATCAGGTGGACAGAAGCAAAGAGTCGCTATTGCAAGAGCATTGGCCATGAATCCTAAGATAATGCTTTTTGATGAACCGACATCAGCTTTGGACCCTGAATTGGTCGGAGGTGTTTTAGAGGTTATGCAAGACCTGGCAAAAGAAGGAATGACAATGGTGGTTGTTACCCATGAAATGGGATTTGCAAAAGAAGTAGCTGACCGGGTCATCTATATGGATGAGGGTATTATAATAGAAGAGGGCACACCAGAAGACATTTTTGACAACCCTAAGCATGAAAGAACAAAGGAATTTCTGTCACAGATCCTATAGAATCTATTTAATCCATAGAGATTTCAAATATGCGGAGGCTATATAGCTTCCGTTTTACGTTGTAGGAGGTTATTAACAATCATTTACATTATTTACTGCAATTTTTATGGTATAATATAGTTGCATTCAATATAATAAATGATGAAATAAAGAAAACTAA
>CAKMKB010000130.1:0-10335 GCA_927435965.1 uncultured Clostridia bacterium | reverse complement strand
CTATTGTGATGCAATGAAAATTGATTGACAAAATGGACAGACCGGTCTAATATTATAAATAAATGGCTTTTTGAATGGTGATTGGATGGATAATACCAAAGGACAGCAAACAAAAGAAAAGATTATTAGAACGGCACCTCTGTTTTTGCTAGAATTTCATTAATTCCAGTGGCATTATATCCTCTCTCTAGAAAAAGACGAGCTGCCGTTCTAATAATCTTTTCTTTTGTTTGCTGTCCTTTGGTATTATCCATCCAATCACCATTCAAAAAGCCATTTATTTATAATATTAGACCGGTCTGTCCATTTTGTCAATCAATTTTCATTGCATCACAATAGTAGGTATGACAGTGGTTGAGTAATAGTGATAATTTATTGTTTCCGTGCTTTTTTTTTCTTACTCTCATACATCATTTTATCTGCTTTATTGATCATTTCTTCAGAATTGTTTTCATTAGTTAACTCGCAAACCCCTACGCTCATAGACAACCCAATCTCAGCATTGTCAAAGCTGATAACAGCAGATTTTAATGAGTTTGTTATTCTATCAACTATTTTATTTGCTGTTTCAGCAGATGTATTGGGAAAAACAATAACAAACTCATCCCCACCATATCTTCCTAACAAATCATTTTGTCGAACAGTATCTTTGACAGCAGATGCAAACATTTTAAGTGCAGTATCACCGCCTAGATGACCGTACATATCATTAATATGTTTAAACTTATCGATATCCATCATGGCAACTGATAATTTGCTACCGTCTCGCTTCGCGGATTCAAATTCATGGTTAAAAAGGCTAATCAAATACTGACGGCTGAGTACTCCTGTCAAGCCATCCTTTTGAGCCATTTCCTTTAAAATGAAGCCTTCTACTTTTTCATTTACATCCAGACAGCTTCCGATAAAACCTGTAAACTCTCCACTCTCGTCAAAAGCCGGTACACCTATGTCATTAATCCATCTCCATTCTCCATCATGGCGGCGCAATCGGTACTCCATTTCAAATTGAGTTCTTTTGTTAAAATTGTCCAGATAAATTTTTACGCACCTGTCAAAATCGTCAGGGTGCACTCCTTCCGTCCAACCGTCACCATATTCCTGTTCCAAAGTTCTACCTGTAAAATCAAGCCAAGTCTTATTAAAATAATAACACTTAGCATCTAAACCCGATCTCCATATCAGGTTTGGTGCTGTCTCGACAATAACTTTGTACTCATTTAAACTCAAAGCCATGAGAAACCCTCCATTTAGTAAATAAGATATAGTACTAAATCATGCTTGTTATCCCCAAATGAATACCCTTTCATTCAGTATCAAATATATACCCAGTTTTTGTTAGTATATTCTTATTTATGCATGATAGCAAGGGAGGTTGTAAATCTATTTCTTCTGTGTTCTTCTCTTGGGTGCTGAAATTTTTCCTAGTGTCATTTCTTCAATTTTACCAGCTATTTTTGCGATATAATCAATAGATACGCCATCTGGTAGTTTGTCATTATAAAGATGTGACGAGATATAGGCAGCACTGCTTCCTCTTAATCCTAATCTTTGCGCAAGTATATGTGCCACAGCTTCTGCCTCTATCTCAACTGAGTTATGGTTTAAATTGATTCGGCTCGGCCACCATCTATCTTGATCTGATCCCAAATGTCCCAATAATATGTGTGCCAACTCATGGCATAACACACCAAATCGGCTGGGTTCATCAAGTTCTTTATTAATCGAAATCCTCATTTTGTTTGCATTATTAACTCTATCAATTGTCGCAAACCCAGCCATGCTGCTACTATGCTTCTGGAAATTAATACGTATTAAGTACCTGTTGGCATTTTCAACCAGGTTTTCCAACCATTTAGGTTCCCATGCGCCGTTGAAATGTGCAAAATCAAGTAGATGTTTGGGTAACTCTCTACCCTCAGTCGAATCCAAATCATACACTAGCATCACAGGATGCATTGGAGCTAGAATAAGCATTGGTGTTGCATCTTCCTTGATCTGTCGTTGGAAACGAGTTGCCCAATCATGTTGTGATGCATAAAAGCCACAACTTGGATTTTGGATTTTAACCAACATATTATTGTATGGTGAATAACGTTTAAATCTCGCCATAAAATCAATCATTTCTTTAAATTCACTTGAGTATTTGTATTTTTGACCTTCTTGTACCAAAATATCCAATGTAGATATAAAAAATCTCTCATCTTCAATATCATTCCTGTAAGCACGTTCGAGACAATACTCATAGTTAGGATCCAGTAATGTTTCAAAGTATGCGGTTCCATTACGAGTCAATAGCTTTTGTTGCAGCAATTCATCAATTATTGCACACAATTCCAATCTAACTTTCCAGCCAAACTTTTTCTCAAGTTCTTCAAGCAGTTCAATCCCGGAAGGTTGTTTGTAAGTCTCAGATAAATCAATAAGATAGTGCTTAACTTTTTGTTTCAGTGCCTCGTTTTGTTCATCCATGAAATTATCCCCCTTGTATAGTGATTAACTTCTTAATAGTGCTTGAAACACATATGTTTACTCCAACAGCTTGGTATGATGTCCTATTGTCTATAGTGGGTCAAAGAAAAGAATTCAGTGTGTCATTTCAAACGAAATATTTACATTCCACATAGTTCGGTAAAAGCGCTCCAACCACTAAAACCTCGTCATAAGCATATTTATTTACATTCCACATAGTTCCGGTAAAACGTGGGTCGTATGGAGCTTTTAAGCTACTAAATATTAAATTTACAGTCCACATAGTTCCGGTAAAACCCTTGGGAACATCAGTAGCAGTTGCATCAGGGATTCATTTACATTCCACATAGTTCCGGTAAAACTTCAGATCATCTATATGATCTATAACCACATCCCTATATTTACATTCCACATAGTTCCGGTAAAACCAGAAACTATATCCTGTTTCTGCTTGGAATCTATACATTTACATTCCACATAGTTCCGGTAAAACCTACATCGCTTGATATCCCAACATTTCAGTGTTGATTATTTACATTCCACATAGTTCCGGTAAAACGAGACTGTCAAAGACAAAAGCTAATGCCGACTATTGAATATACATTCCACATAGTTCCGGTAAAACATGGAATATAGGCTAAAAGACGAGCTGTATCACTCGAATTTACATTCCACATAGTTCCGGTAAAACGCTCCATTGCTTTTTCTTTTGTGTCTACTTCTTCAATTTACATTCCATATAGTTCCGGTAAAACGTGTCCACGAGTACGCGCCACCTAAGGCAATAGCTAATTTACATTCCACATAGTTCCGGTAAAACAGTTCACTTCCTGACCGCCCAAATAGGTCATTTGCTAATTTACATTCCACATAGTTCCGGTAAAACTTTTTCTTGCGACGCTGTTAATGTAATCCTGTAGCTTTTTTACATTCCACATAGTTCCGGTAAAACCTGTGTTGGTGATAGCCTTTGGATAATAGATTTTAAACTTTACATTTCACATAGTTCCGGTAAATCCGTTTGTACTCGTCGCAATGGGTGTAATCTTCTTATTTACATTCCATATAGTTTTGGTAAAAGTGATCCAATACTTAAATCAAAACCCACAAATCATCATTCTGTTATATGAAGTTGCTATCCTTTGTTCTTAAATCATTATTGATTTTTTTTTGACAATCCAATATCAAAAGTGTAATCATAATCGATAATTGGGATTGTTCTGTACTGACTTATTCTTACATCTCCTTCAATTAATTGACTTTTCATTGCATTTTCATATTCATAATAATAAACATCTAAAGTAAGCTCCAACAGATCGTTTCTGGCTCTGATTTTATCTTCCTTATTGCGCCAGATATGTTCTAAGCTCAGAGAATAATCAATACTCATCGCTAAAACATCAAGTGCATTATTAATTTTAGTAATATTGTCATAATATACTGATTTTGGTATAACGGTAATCGTGTGAATATTTCTAAATATTTTTTTGACTTCACTTGAACTCAATTCATATTCGTTGGTATCAGATACATACTGTAAGGTTTTTTTAAGGTTTTTATAATAATTCGTATTTTCCAATACTTTTGTTGTATAGATTTCGTCTATTGAATTAATCTTTTCCTGTTCAGATATTATACCTTCAAATGTCAGAATCTTATTTTTTGAAAGTTCGAATATTTTTTCATCAATAACACTATTACTTGAATCTCCAACTCCACTACATGGTTGACTCCCACCTGTATAAACATAACAATTATGCTCGGCAATGTCTTTTTTTCCATTACGATTACATCTGCCCATTCTCTGAAACAATCCACAGGCATCAGACAATTCAGTCATCAAAAAATCAAAATCGATGTCAAGAGAGGCTTCAACAACCTGTGTTGTAACCCATATTCCTGAATTGTTATTATTGAATTTGCCTAATGCTACAATCTCTTTTTCTTTTTGTTTTCTATCTTTCTTAATAAACTTACTGTGAAACAAATTTATATTTTGACATCTATCTACAAATAATTCGTCATCTACAAGCAGTTTATATAACTCCTTAGCCTTCTTAACCGTATTGCAAATAACTAAAATCTTATTGTTCTTGTACCTTTTTTTAATATCAAAATCATTTATTTGATCATCAATAACTTTTATATTATGTCTCTTTTGATTGTTGATGAATGGTTTATCAGGTTTTACAAATTTAATGTCAGCTTCGATCAATAACTCCTCAATAATAATTGGGAGAGTTGCTGTAAGTATTGCAAACTTCCCTCCTGCTTTCGTAACGAGTTTTATACCCATTATAAGATTAGCTAACAAATCAGGTGAGTACATCTGTACTTCATCGATGACAGTCTTAGAATATGACAGTGTGGCTAATTTCAATTCGAAATTTCTGTATCTGTAAACCATATCAAACAGTTGATCTAATGTGCATATCGTTAACGGCAATGAGAGTTGCTTTGTTTGATTATAGTACTCTTGTGTATTTTGGTGTTCTTCACCAATCTCTAGATATTTATCATAGGTCTCCGAATGGAGAAGTCCAATATGGTTCTTATATTCATCATCAACAATTTCTTGTGTGACTCTTTTAAAAATCTCATTAATTGCTGTCTTTAAAGGCAGTGTGAAAAAGCCTTTATTGTCACCTATCCACAAAAGACCAGCCTCTGTCTTACCCATGCCAGTTTGTGCAACTGAAATAACATTATTGTCTTGATTGTTGAGCATAAAAGACTGTAGATCATTCCACGAATAATTATTTCTGCACCTAAATTTTTCAAGATTATCCATCAAAAAATCATTCCTGATTTCAATTGGTATATAAGAACTAGCTGCATAATCTAATTTATTCAATAATCCTTTCAACATTACATATTTATAAAAACTTGATTCGTCAGCGCTGTAAATTCTATCGTTGACTGAATAATACATATCCTCAATATAATCATTAAGAATCAAATTATCTAATCTGCTATAATAAAACCGGCTTACATCACTTTTCATTAAGCTTATTTCTCTCTCCACGTCGGCATCAGAAAAATTCAAATCTCTATCGTGATGATAGGCTATTGATTGATATAAAACTTTTATATCAATCTCTTCCATTCCTTCTTCTTCAAGTTTAATGAAATCAATAAACGCTAGGCTTAATATGCTATGAGGAATTTCGTCGATTTCTTTTTTCCCACTTAAAAGTTTTTTCTGGAATTTTTTATTTATTTTCCCTAAATCATGATAAAGGCAAGCTAATCTCAATACACCCCAATCTACGTTCAGATTGGGATATATCGATTTTAGCAATTCGAAATTTTTCATTAAGTTGTTAGTATGTTCCTGTATAGTTTCTCTTGGATTGGATTTGGCATAAAACTCCATTTATTCACCTATGCCTTAAAAACGACAAAATCATCATCGTCTAAATACACGTATTGATTTCTTAATGCCGTTAAATTGCTACCGTAAATTACATCAGTTTTGTTCCAAACGCGAAATTCCTTTTTGCTTTTTTCTGTTCCAAAATTTTCAACTCTATAATTTTTATTTAGTTTGTATCTAGTTCCTGACATTTCTATTCCCGGTAGTCTATTACGGATCTTAATTTTGCCTAAATAATCTATAGGAATATAAGCGCTATAGTTTTCTCCAATTCTTATACTTTGATTAAGTTTTCTTTCCGATACATTAACCTCCTTGACTTCTTCAATAACTGCCAAATCCTCTCTCCGGCCTAGTGAAGGATATTCAAGCGGATAGATAAAAGCCTTTTTTATGTTTAATAATTCTTTTTGGTTTTCAGGTATGATATGAATAATCAATTCAACCTCAGTCAAAAGTTCTATTGTTGAAACACCTCTACTGATACCATAACCTTCCACATTCAATTGATGTCTACCTTTTTCAAATTTCATCTCTGGCATAAACTCGTACCTTGTAAACAAATCGTTCGTTTTAGAATGATACTTTCCTTGTACGCTGATTTCCATAGGCGTGTAATTAGAATACCCACATAAAGAATGAATCATTCCTATGACCGTTGAATAAGGGGGAAGAGGGTATGTTTCTTTTAGTTGAAAGCTGTTAGGATACTTGTAATTAACCAATTCTTGTTTCAAGGATACTCTAATTGCCTTCATAATACTCATTTACCTTATTCTTAATAGCTTTGAACATTTCCGGCATAGAAACTGCTTTCAGTTTATCTTTTATTTCATTATCATTAGAAAATTTACCCTCAATCAATCCAACTATAGTGTCTTTCTTAAGAAAATCAAACATGACCCCTTCTATGGCTTCCACAATTACCTTGTTATCTTTCACATCCAGCACATTCTGGAACACAGGATTTTTGACATCATATACACCACCGATTGCGAATAGAGGCTTCAAATCTTCTCTTCTGCCTCTTATATCTCTATATAATAGAGCTACTGTATCTAGAAGTTTATTAACTCTTCTAGCTTTCTCTTTCTTTCCAATGTCAATTTTATTCTCATTGTCATTATTATCGATCCCAATTTTGTCCATGTCCACTACTAAAGTATATCTATAGTACGATCTGTGAATTTCTGACTGAGCAATATTCATATTTTCGTTTAATCTATCTGCAAGGCCCTTATTTGTTAAAAAATCTAAATCTCCCTTAAAGGTTTCCAGTGATATGGCATTGGAAAGTCTAACAACAGCTGATCTTGTAATGCTGCCTTCACTCTTTTTAGTCTTCATATATCCGAAAAAATCTATCTCAGGATAATCTTGAATAGTTGCATCTGGAGTAAACTGAATAACCTTTTTATCCCCACTCCCTTCAGCGCTAACTTCCGCTAAATCTTCGCCTAATTGTTCAACAATATTATACCTAATTGCTTGTCTAGAAATATAGGTGTATTGATTGCCATCACCTCTAGACATTTTCTTCAAAGATGCAACATTTCCTATACCTTCTCCATAGTTAGCACTTTCTGCTTCAAATATCATTGATAGCATTAATCCTTTTGATTTCATTAATCGTTACCTCCACTTGTTCTATTGGTTTTATCTTCTATTAATCCTGACACAAAAGCATACCCGATTGTTTTATAAGTAACCGCATCTCTTAAACAATCGATTAAGAAATTCGGCACTTGTTTTCCGGTATAAAGATAGCAGTTTAATACTGTATCCATAAACATATTGGGGTTGTTTGTTTTCAATGAATTTAACAATCTGTATGAAATACCATTTAATTTGTTGTTTGAATTCTTTTTAACATAGGCCTCTCTTAAGTAATAGCCCGCAATTCTATACGATTTCAGCAAATCTTTTTCAATGTTTTCCATCATACCTGCTCCTTTCAAAAATTCTAAATTAATTCTTTGCAGATAATTCAAATGAGTTGAATTAAACGTAGCATTTTTAGTGTTTGTGAGTTTTATAGAAATCATTTTATGCAACAGTAGAAATAAATTTTCATTATTCAGTATGTTTTTCATAATCTCTTCATAGACACTATAATATGTATTGATTTCTTTAAATCCACATTTTACTAAATGGTCTAAATCATCCTTACAGTTGTTTATAATGCTGATGCTTTTTTTAGATAGAATATTAAATCGATACATAGGGTTACCGTTATTATCATCGTATCTGACTACTTGAATATCTGAATACTCATATCTATTTGATTCGTTTATAGCTTCTCCAATCGAAACTGACAATGCTCTAAAAGTCGAGTTTTGATTCCCTGTATCTTTGAATACCTCTGTCCTTATTCTTCGATTTATCCTTACACAATTCTCAACGCTATGATTCTCATTAATGAATATCCCTCGATTATAAGTATAAGTAAACCCAGCTGGTACACATGAATAAATCAGCTTGCATATTGGACATATTGCTATGTCATTCTTGAAATTCCAGACATTTGAAGGTTTTCTATTTGCGTCAAAGCCTGTGAAGTTCATGAAGCTTAAATTGGAATTCATGTCTTTCATCTTTCTGTCACAGGAAAAGCACCGATACTTATTGTTGTTTTGACTGGTGTCCAAATAAACCAATGCATCTTTTACAAAATAATCCTTAAAGTCTTTGTACATGTTTTTTTCTTTTGTTTGACTATTCAAAAAACTAACGCCTGACCATGATTTATTAATGATGGTATATATGACATTTTTGCATCCTAAATATTTTTTGGTTTCTTCAAGCTGAAAGTAGCCAATTATGGTTTTTATTTTTCCTATTTCAATCTTTATATCTTTCAGAATGTCCGCTATTGCTTGACCTTTTTTTATTTTTACGGGATTGATTTCTTTTTCAAGATTTAAAGGATTTAAGACCGATTCTATTAACTCATATCCAGATTTATAACTGTTACTCTTTAGATAATATTTCAATGAGCCAGCCTTAGAACCAGAACCTATATAATCATTCAATCTATTGAGTTCATGTACATCAAAATCTTTATACTCGTTTTTTTCGTGATTACTAATGAAATCTTTAAAACTCACAATACGATACCACGCTAATGTTTTTTCATAGGTATCAATCAAATATCCAAAGTACTTATTCTCAAAACCTTCCAGATAGTCCGAATCGAATTCAATTGATTGCCCATCGTATCTAACCTCATTACCTGCATATTTCAAAATATTAACTAATCCTACTATCCCTGCATTAAATAACCACTCTGACATTTCTACTCGTATATTTGTCAAAAAATCACCTCCTCTAGTACAGATTGAACATACCAAAACCTTGATTTCGTTTGTGTCCGACACCTAGCTTATATAAGTCATTTATATCTTCTTGCCCGCCACTCATAACAAACATTCCTTCATAACCAAGTATATACATGTATTTTTTGTTTGTTGCTTCTGTAAATGATTCAATTTCCTGTTTTACAATAACTTTTTTGACTTTACCCCTAACCGAATTGATGCTCATCTTTTGACTTAAACCCTTTCCTCTGTAATTCTTTAATATCAAATCCGCGATGTAATTTAACTCTTTTTCATAATCAGATTCATCAATTCCGATATATTTATTATTCTTATCCTTGATACAAATTGGAGACATGGTTTTGATCAGGACTTGATTACTCTTGGTGTTTTTCTCTTTCAACTGTGCAATACTAATCATCTTAATTTCATACTCTTTATACTTATAATTAGACAGTTGAGTTAACCCATTATAAAGTTTAATCATGAATTCCATGTCAGGAGAACTTACGTTAAGGGTCAGTGAATCGGATATCACAATTGAACCTTCAACTCTTGTAAAGCCGTTTAGGAAAACTGAAAAGGTAAAATTTTTACTTTTCTTGTTTTTTGCATCGCCGTATTCATATATTTTTCTGTAGTAATCAAAATCACTTTTTTCTAATGCATGTTTGATCAGACTCACAAACATCATATTATATGATTCAGGTATCTTATCGGTTTTGAATTTGCACGATAATCTCATTTTTTCACCTCCTTGCCTTTTATTTTTATTTTTGTTTTTTATTCTACCCCAACCCCTACCACTTCTCTCTAACCAATCCCACAAATGCTGTAATGACTGCCACCACTAAGATGATGAAAATGGACCAAGCAAACCTCACCAATTTGACTAAAATTGTTGCAACTGCAACTATTGGCAAACTAATTATCTTAAACATAAGCCACCTCCAACATATATTTCCCCCGATAGTTATTCCCAATACCTTTGACTATGTGAATCCCAAATGCTACCCCACTATTATCCTATCATTCATTGTGGTAGTATAAATGTACCAATTAAAAGTTTTTTATCATTTTCTCGAGCTTTTCCCTGATTTTATCTTTAAGGTCTGTGGGTTCTATTACTTCTACGTCACTACCCATGGAAAGGATCCAACTGATGATTTC
>CAKMKB010000129.1:0-8009 GCA_927435965.1 uncultured Clostridia bacterium | reverse complement strand
ATAGTGTTATACCGGATCAGATAGAAGCCGGCACATATATGATAGCTGCTGCCGTAACAAAAGGAGATCTGATTATCAACAATATTATTCCAAAACATTTAGAGCCCGTAACCGCTAAACTTAAAGAAATGGGAATGAATATAGAAGAATATGGTGATTCATTGAGAGTTCACTATGAGAAGCAACTGGTTCCTGTCAATATTAAAACCCTTCCTTACCCTGGATTCCCAACAGATTTACAGCAGCCCATGACGGTGTTGCTGGCTATGACAAGTGGAGACAGTATGGTAATAGAAAGTATTTTTGAAAATCGATTCAAATACATAGATGAACTCGTTAAAATGGGAGCGAAGATAAAAGTGGAAGGCAGATCAGCTTCCATCAAGGGCGTAGATAAACTGGGAGCGACAGAAGTCAAGGCAACTGATCTGAGAGCAGGTGCGGCTATGGTTGTGGCTTGCCTGGCAGCTGAAGGTGTTTCAACCGTCAAAGATATCTATCACATAGACAGAGGATATGAGTTTATTGAGAATAAATTTATGAATTTAGGTGCAAAAATACGAAGAGTGGAAGATGAGGAATCCTTAGTCAAAGATATAGTAACGTAGTAGCCATATGGAGGATTAACTAATATGAAATTTTGCTCTTTGTTTAGTGGTAGTAGTGGCAATTGCAATTACATCGGAACAGACAACACCGGTCTTTTGGTGGATGTAGGACTGAGTGGAATAAGAGTTCAGAATGAAATGAAAAAAATCAACATCAACCCTATTGATATTGATGGTATTATTGTCACCCACGAGCATATAGACCATGTACAGGGGGTTGGTGTTTTTTCGAGAAGATTTGATACACCAGTTTATGCTTCGATGAAAACTTGGGAAGCCATGGCCTGTAAAGTTGGTAAAATCAAAGAAGGCAATATAAGATTCTTGGAGGCCGATAAGGAGCTATTAATAAAAGACTTGGCTATCACACCCTTCAATATTTCTCACGATGCAGTGGAACCGTTCGGTTTCAATATAACAAATGGCATCAAGAAAATAAGCTTGTTGACAGATACCGGATGCACTAATGATTATATTAGGGGCAAGATTTTCGGTTTTGACTTGTTGCTGCTTGAGTCTAACCACGATGAGGAATTGTTGAAAGTGGGTTCTTATCCTTGGATTTTAAAGAAAAGAATTATGAGCGAAGTAGGACATTTATCAAATGAAACTGCAGCTTTATTTTTATTGAATGTATTAAAAAAAGGTGGCGAACATGTTTTTTTAGGCCATCTTAGCAAAGAAAACAATTTTCCTGAATTAGCACAAAAAACTGTAGAAAACATACTTCTACACAACAATATTAAAATAGGTAGTGACGTGATGATTAATATGACTTTTCGGGACAGATGCACTATGATACAGGAAATCTAACAAATTCAGATGAAATTAAGATAGCGTTTATAACATGTAGCATAAGGAGGTAGTGTTATGGATAGCGATGATTTAAGAGAAAACACAAATGAAGAATCTAGAGATGACCTAAATGATGAATTAGCCGAAGATTTTGATCAAGAATTTGAAGAAGAACTGATAGAACAGGAATATGAAGAAAAAATCTATATAAAAAACGAAGTTAAAAAAGACAAAAAAAGCCTGAAATATTTTTTCTCAGGTCTGCTAGGTGCATTGCTCGGGATTCTTATAGGAGCAGCGGGCCTGTACTATTACATTGATAACAATTATATGCCCTTAATGGACAGTTCAACAGGAAATCCTAGGGAAATCAACATCAATACCACAGATGATATTTATTATGCAGTGGCTGTTGCTGAAAAAGCCATGGACTCTGTTGTTGGAATAGTAACCAGATCAACTAACAGAAATTCCTTTTTTGACTCTCAGTTTTATGAAGGTATGGGATCGGGAGTCATTGTCAGTTCTGATGGATATATACTGACAAATTCACACGTTATTGCAGATGGCACTGTAGAATCCATTATCGTGAAGTTTATTGACGGAACTGAATCACCTGGTGAAGTTCTTTGGAATAATGTAACGCTCGATCTGGCTGTTGTCAAGGTCGATAAAAAGGGATTGCAAGCAGCTGATTTGGGTAATAGTGATGAACTGGTAATTGGAGAGCCGGTAATTGCCATAGGTAATCCTCTAAGCCTTGAGCTGGACAGAACAGTCACCAATGGCATCGTAAGCGGACTGAACAGATCTATAACCCTCGAGAACAATGCTGTGATGAAACCTTTGATACAAACCAATGCATCCATCAATCCTGGAAACAGCGGAGGCCCTTTATTGGATGCTCAGGGTATGGTTATTGGGATTAATACCGCTAAGATTAGCTCAGCGGAAGGACTTGGATTTTCAATTCCTATCAATGTGGCTAAGGACATCGTCGAAGAGGTCATCAGGGAGGGTACTTTCTCTGATGTTTACATAGGAATTAGAGGTGTGGCAATAGATGTTTATGAGAGACAGCTGGATGTCAAATTGTCTGCAGAGTATGGTGTTGTCGTGATTGAAACATTAACAGATTCACCCGCACAGGAAGCAGCTTTAAATGCCGGAGATGTCATCCAAAAAATAGACGGATTACCCCTCAATGACATGGGGGATCTGCAGAGAGCTTTGTTTAAATACAAGCCTGGTGAAAATGCGACCCTGGAAATTGTCAGGAATGGAGAAATACTGGAAATAGAGATCATTTTCGAAAAGAAACCTTCAGGGTTTTAGATGTCTATGTCGGGAGGAGAATTATGAGTGGTGTACTGGTAGTCTTTTACACTAAAAATAACCATAGTCGACAAATAGCCCATGAGATAGCTACCAAGCTACACGGACGTATTGACGAGATAACCGATAATAATCGATACAGATCAACTATTGGTGGGCTTGTTGCTATTTGGGATTCATATTTTGAGAAGACCACAAGTATAAAATATGATTTGAAACCTGAGGATTTCACAGCAACGATTATTGTTTCACCCGTTTGGGCTGGTAAGGTGCCACCACCAATAAGGACATACTTAAATGAAAACATAGGAAAAATGAAAAACTATGGCTTTATACTTTCAGATAGTAAGGTGGTTAATAAAAAATCAGTCAAACATTTCATTCGACTTATGCCGGAAGCACTTGCAGAATTTTCAACATTGGAACAAGATATTGACCAGGAGATTTTTCAAAAGTATCTGGAAGATTTTGCTGATAGAATTCGAATCATTAATCTTGCAGATTCGATCAAGTTCATTAACAGCGTCTGCTTCTGATGTAAAATTCATAAGAGTGTAATAACCTTCTTTGGTTTTCTTAATTTCGTAAGCTAGTCTTCTTTGACCCCACTCGTCGAATTTCTCAACCGTGCCTTTGTAGCTTTCAACAATGGACTTCAATTTGTCCATTTCTGCTTTTCTGACTTCTTCTTCTAAATTAGGTATGAAAATAAAAACTCCTTCGTACTTCTTCAATGTATTCACCTCCTTTTGGACTTAAGGCTCTCATATTGAGAGCAAGGAGTTTTTATTTTCATACCTAATTTAGAAGAAGAAGTCAGAAAAGCGGAAATGGACAAGTTGAAGTCTATTGTGGAGAGCTACAAAGGCACGGTTGAGAAATTTGAAGAATGGGGCCAAAGAAGACTAGCTTACGAGATTAAGAAAACTAAAGAAGGTTATTACACTCTTATGAATTTTACATCAGAAGCAGACGCTGTTAACGAACTTGATCGAATCTGCAAGATTAATGAGAAAGTACTGAGACACATGATCACAAAAGACGAAAGATAATAGGAGAGTATAATGAATAATGTTGTATTAATAGGAAGACTAGTGAGAGATCCTGAACTTAAATTTATCCCTTCAAGCGGCATGGCGGTAACGAATTTTACCTTAGCTGTTGATAAGGATTTATCTAAAGATAAAAAAGCTGAATTCACTGCCCAAGGAAAACCAACAGCGGATTTTATTCCAGTTGTCGTTTTCGGAAAATTGGCAGAAGTATGCGCAAATTATCTTGCTAAAGGTAGGATGACTAGTGTAATCGGACGAATCCAAACAGGTTCATATACTACAAGCTCAGGAGAAAAAAGGTATACAACCGACGTGTTGGCTAGTAAAGTTGAATTTATCGAATGGGGAGACAAAAATACATCAGGGAATAAGATCCAGTCCAAGCAATATGATGGTGGAGACAGTTTTCCAGACTTTTCAGATGATGATATTTTCCAACCTGCCGACGATGACGATATTCCATTTTAAAGGAGGTTCAAAAGATGTCTGCATTTAATAACAAAAGAAGACGACCACGTAAAAAAGTGTGTAATTTCTGTAAAGATAAAACTGATTATATTGACTATAAAGATATAAACAAATTAAGAAAATATACCACTGAAAGAGGTAAGATATTACCTAAAAGAATTACTGGAACATGTGCAAAGCATCAAAGAATGGTTACTTCAGCTATTAAACGAGCAAGAAGTATCGCACTTCTTCCATATTCAATAGACTAAACACCAAAGCCGCAGTTATTGCGGCTTTAGTTTATCTTTAAAACGGGGAACATACATAATGAAGAATGAAACAAAAATGACCTTATTGATGTTGATGGCGACTGTGTTCTGGGCAGGTGCTTTTATAACCGGAAAAATGGGAGTTTACGCATTAAGCCCACTCGTTCTCACATTTCTGAGAATGTTTTTTGCAGCTATTATTATATTTCCAATAATGGTGTTTACAAAAAAAGACAATTGGCGCATTGAAGTATCAAGTGTCAAGTATGCTGTTTTGACAGCAGTTGTCGGAATGATTGGGTATCATATGTTTTTTTTCTATGCTTTAAGATACACGGATGCATCCAAGGCTTCCATGATTAACGCTATTAATCCGTTGCTAACAGCATTGCTGGCTGTGATTTTTCTTGGAGAAAGACTGACATCAAGAAAAATATTTTTCATACTGACAGCTTTTGCAGGCGTTGTATTAACACTATCCAACTGGAACCTTCAAAGAATTATAAGTTTTGATTTAAATTTGGGTGATTTGTTAATGCTATGCGGTGCTATGATGTGGGCAACCTACGGTATTATAGTCAAGCGAATCATGCCTTTTTTCACACCTTTAAAGCTCACAACATATACTTTTATGTTTTCTGCTATTATGTTATTTCCATTTACAGCCAAAGAGCTGATATCCCTTGATTATGTTCAAATAGGATGGATGCCGTTTTTAGCGGTTCTCTATATGGCGATATTTCCATCGGTCATAGGCTATACAATACAACAGATGGCCATAAAGGAGCTTGGTGCTGGAAAAACGGCGTTGTTTATAAATCTCGTTCCCGTCATCTCAACAATATTTGCAATAATTTTTCTTGGAGAGAAGCTTTTCAAGCTCAATGTTGTAAGCGGTGCAATCATTATTGTATCGGTCATTTTGTTTAGAAAACAGAAGGTTTAATGAAAGATAAAACCTATTTCTTATGATAGGAAAACGTTAATATATTAACAAATAAATGTGATTATTTAGGCTTTATACTAATGTATTTTAAAAATACATTGATTTAGAGCCTTTTTTAATGCTATAATAAGTTAATTATTTAACAATATAGTCTTATATATTTGGGCTGAAATATTATTATTTAAAAAAGGAGTTGGATTAAATGAAGGATATTTATGTATGTGTAGGAAGCGCATGTCATCTAAAAGGATCTTATGATGTGATTGAAGCTATTAAAGATTGGATAGATGAGAATGATCTCAAGTTGGAATTAACTGTAAAAGCTTCGTTTTGCCTGGGTCAGTGCACAAGTGCAGTATCAGTTAAAATAGACGACCAAATCTATTCAGCTTTATCTAAAGACATACCGGAACTATTAAATAAAGCGATTTGCTGGAGCTAGACATGAAAATTTTAGATTTTTATCCCGCAAATTGCAAGAACTGCTACAAGTGTGTTAGAAACTGCCCCGTAAAAGCTGTTAAGATAGTCAATGACCAGGCTGAAATTATGGAAGAAAAATGTATAGCCTGTGGCAAATGTTTTTTGGTGTGTCCTCAAAATGCAAGAAATATACATAGTGATCTGGCAGAAGTCAGAACTGCGCTTAAAAATAGAAAGGTTGTTGTCAGCATAGCACCATCCTATGCAGGTATTTATACCGAGCCTGAGAGATTGGTTGGTGCATTGTATGGTGTTGGAGTTGAGTTTGTTGAAGAGACAGCAGTTGCGGCGGAGATGGTTACTGATTTGTACAACAGGCTTATTGAGACGTCTGAATGCAAAAACCATATCACATCTTGCTGTCCTTCAGTGAACATGATGATTCGAAAGTTTTATCCGGAACTGACAGAATATCTTATGGCCATAGATTCCCCAATGATTTTGCACAGCAAGATGCTAAGAAGAAAATATGGCAAAGATGCGTTCATCGTCTTTCTTGGACCTTGCATTTCAAAAAAATGCGAGGCGACTGGATACCAGAAAAGAAAGACACTTGATGCTGTTATATCCTTTGAGGAACTGGATTATTTATTTAGAGAATTGAATATCGACATAAATAACTACGAACCTAGGCAACCTGAGACCAGAGCTGGTCGATTGGGATCCAAGTATCCGGGAGAAGGGGGTATTTTGCCTGGCATCAAGGAAGCGGCTTACAAGAAAGGATTGACACCTATCAAGGTCAACGGAGCCTTAGATTGCAAGGAGCTGTTTGACTCTTTGGTTGAAAATGAGATAGAAGGGATATGCGTCGAGGCAAATATTTGTTCTGGAGGATGCCTTGGAGGACCTGCGATTCCTAAAAATTCTGGCAGTATCTTCAAAAAGAAAATAAGGGCAAATCACATATTATCGCAGATTGACGCTGAAAGAAGATTTGTGCCTTTAGGATATGATTACAAGAGCTTGAATCCTTGGAACAGAGTATTTAGTGACAGATGGTATGAACAACCAACACACACAGAGGCGAGCATAAACGAAGTTTTGCAGAAAATGGGAAAAATAAACAAGGAAGATGAGTTAAATTGTGGTGCATGTGGCTATGACACTTGCAGAGAAAAATCCAAGGCTGTCCTTGAAGGAATTTCACATCTAGAAATGTGCATTCCTCATATGCGTATGAAAGCTGAGCGGCTTTCTAATATCATCTTTGAAGTGTCTCCCAATATTCTCATTCTGTTGGATGAAGAAATGAAAGTGGTTGATATCAATCCACAAGGTGAAAAAACATTTCACACAACTTTGACCCAGATTAAAGGAAAAGATATTGGCATGATTATGACATCTGAAGACTTCGAACAAGTAATCAGCAAAAAAGAAAATATTTTAGGCAAGAAGATTAATATTCCGCATTACAATCTAAAGCTAAAAGAGTATCTGATATATATCGAAGAGCACAAGCTGGTGTTTGGACTTTTTTCAAACTTGACAGACGAAGAACGTAGAAACAATGAACTATCAGAATTGAAATTCAATACGCTAAACACAGTCAACAGTGTAATTGACAGACAGATGAGGGTTGCTCAGGAAATAGCCGGTCTTCTAGGCGAAACCACTGCTGAGGCAAAAATAGCGCTATTGAATTTGAAAAGGGTTGTTGAAAGTGAAGAAGGTGAAGTCAAATGACACTCCATCTTGACATCAATCATAAATTTTTGAATAAATTTGGCGAAGAGTTGTGCGGAGATCATGTTGAAATAGTCAACAATGGAAATGAAACAATTCTGGTAATGTCTGATGGTCTGGGTAGTGGTGTTAAAGCGAATATATTGTCAACCCTGACATCAAAGATAGCTTCAACTATGCTGAAGAATGGCGCCTCTCTAAGAGATACAGTTGAGACGATATTGAACACGTTACCTGAGTGTCAAGTCAGAAGGCTTGCATACGCCACTTTTACCATCATGAAAATTGACAAGGATATGAATCTATATCTGGCTGAATGTGACAACCCGCCAGCGTTTTTTTACCGTCATGGTAGGAACATTCCTTTGGATAAAAAAGAGAT
>CAKMKB010000128.1:0-2810 GCA_927435965.1 uncultured Clostridia bacterium | reverse complement strand
TTGAAACAACCTTTGACGATGAGACATATTTGGATCTTATGAGTGAGCAAGCTGTTTGGCCTTTGATCATGAATGTCATGACGGAGGCATTCGATCTATTGATAAGCAAGGGTCATTCGCCAGAAGCGATTTTAACCGAGCTTTATCTTTCCAGAGAACCGGCCTTTATGATGGAGAAAATGGCTGAAGTAGGACTTTTCAGGCAGCTTCCTATGCATTCGAGAACTAGCCAGTATGGTCAACTGTCAAGATACAAGCAGGTCGACACAGGATACATACGCGAATTTTTGGAGAAGCAGTATGAGAATATTACCAACGGAAGCTTTGCAGCCGAGTGGGATAAGGTTATGAAGGATGATCTTAAGGAATACAACCACTTGCTTGATGAGGCGCTGCAAAGTCTGATAAGCAAGGCAGAAGATAAGGTAAAAGGAACTCTAAACCGAGGATAATATGAACAACAGCATATACAGGAGGGGTAATCAATGAGTAAAATCGACCTAAAAGAAGTTATGTTTGAAACCATGGTAATCCATGCAGGCCAGGAGCCTGACAAGGGAACAGGTGCACTTTCAACTCCAATATTCCAGACCTCAACATTCTGCTTTGAGACTGTTGAAGAAGGTGCTGCAAAGTTCAGCAAGGAAATTCCAGGATATGTCTATTCAAGAGGCGGCAACCCGACCAACAGAGCATTGGAGATCAAATGTGCCGCTCTTGAGGGTGGAGAGGACTGTGTTGCAACAGCTTCTGGCATGGGAGCAATTGGAGCTATCCTACTTAGTCTTGTAAGGACAGGAGACCACATTGTCAGCGGTGATACAGTATATGGTGGAACTTCAGTTGTTATGAGAACAAATATGCCGGCCATAGGGGTAGATGTTACTTTTGTCGACACAACAAACCCAGATGAGGTTGAAAAGGCTATAACTGACAAAACTAAGGTCATATACTTTGAAAGTGTAACTAATCCTACGATGAAGCTTGCTGATATCGAGAAGATCTCTGCTATAGCAAAGAAACATGGCGTAAAAGTTGTCGTTGACAACACCTTCTCTCCACCTCCAATTCTTTCACCATTAAAGCTAGGAGCTGACTATGTAATCCACAGTGTGACTAAGTATATAAACGGTCACGGAGATGTCATCGGCGGAGTGATAGTTGGTCCAAAGGATGAGATTGCACTTGTGAGAGGGAATTACGTTACTAAAATCTGCGGAACTCCACCAAGTCCTTTCAATTCATATTTGGTTATGAGGGGCATGAAGACTCTTCCGTTAAGAGTTAGAGAACACTGCAGGAATGCAATGGCCATGGCTGAATACCTTGAAAAGAATGAATACATCAAATCAGTTTATTATCCTGGTCTGGAATCACATCCACAGTATGAGTTGGCAAAGAAGACAATGAATGGTATGTATACTGGTATGATAGCGTTCGAGCTTAAGGATGATGTAATGGGATTGAGTGCTTTTAAAGCAGGCAAAAAATTCCTGAATAACCTAAAGATCGCATCAATCGCAGTTAGTCTTGGTGATCCTGACACTCTTATAGAGCATCCGGCCAGCATGACCCATGCCAGCGTTCCAGTGGAGAGCAGACTTGAAGTAGGAATAACTGATGGGCTTATAAGACTTTCTGTAGGTCTTGAGAATGTTGTTGACCTTATTAAGGACTTTGAGCAAAGCTTTGCAAGCCTATAATCTTTAAAAATAGACAGGAGGTCTCCGAATGAAAACTGGATTTTTTGACGGTGCTGATGAGGTTCTAACGGACATCCAAAATGGTAAAGCCTTCCTAATTGCTAAGAAGGGCGACAGAGTAAATGTGATGCAGATAGGCTGGGGTTTTCTGGGGTTTATGTGGAATCAGCATCACATGATTGTCGCTGTTAGACCCTCAAGATACACATATGAGCTGCTGAAGGATACTGACGAGTTTGTCGTGAGCATTCCAAGGAAAGGCGAGATGATAGAGGAGCTTAAAATTTGCGGCTTCCAGTCAGGAAGAGATATTGATAAAATTGAAGCCTGTGGTTTTAAGATGATCAAGGGAGAAAAGGTATGTGTACCCCATATTGACGGATGTCGAGTAAGCTATGAGTGCAAGGTTGACTATAGAGCTTATCTTGACCCTGAGAAGCTTGATCCAGCAATAAATAAGAGCAGCTATCCTCAGGGTGACCACCATCTTATGCTGACTGGCAGGATAGTAGCTTTGCACAAAAAATAAAACAAATCGGGCCATCGAGGACGGTCCGAGACCAGTGAAAAAGTCCGTGTCTATTCCCATAAAATACAATGATGTTTTTAAGGTAAAACCATTGAAACTATTGGAATCACTGAACTTTAATAGAAAAAACCCTCTTTTATGGTATAATGTAAGTAGCGAACCAACAAAACCAAAAAGGAGGGTTTTTCTATGTTACGACCAAAGCATAAGCAATTGTCGTTCCACTCATCATTATACAATAAAATTCCCGCTAATCATATCCTCAAAAAAATAGATTCTGTTGTAGATTTTAGTTTCATAAATGAATTGCTTTCAAAATCCTACTGCAAAGAGTTTGGTAGACCTGCAAAAGAACCTGAATTAATGTGCAAGTTACTGTTTCTACAACATTTATACAATCTTTCAGACGAAAAGGTAATTGAAGAAGCAGAACTAAATATTTCACATCTTTACTTCCTCGGAGTCAATCCTGAGGATATACTTCCAGATAAGAGCCTCCTTTTTGGTTTTGTTGGTTCGCTACTTACATTATACCATAAAAGAGGGTTTTTTTCTATTAAAGTTCAGTGATTCCAATA
>CAKMKB010000127.1:0-4511 GCA_927435965.1 uncultured Clostridia bacterium | reverse complement strand
ATCTTTCTATAACATTTTCAGAAAAGTCCGTTTGATCCGCATCTATGACACCAATCGTTGTTTTAATCTCGAAATCGTCAGCCTTCAGATAATTTAGTGCAATAAACGAGAACAGTAATGGAAAGACTAAAGGTGGACATTATAGAAGCTGGATTTGCAGCGGCGTCTCCAGGAGATATGAATGCCATCAGAGAAATAGCTTCGGAGATAACAAATGTAACTGTTGCCAGCCTTGCAAGAGCTGAAAAAGAAGATATCGATAAGGCCTGGGAAAGCATAAAACATGCAGTCGATCCAAGAATTCACACTTTTATTGCAACCTCACCCATCCATATGGAATACAAGCTGCAGATGAAACCCGAACAGGTTATGGACCAGGCAGAAGCAATGGTCAAGTATGCTAAGAAATTTGTCTCAAATATAGAATTCTCAGCAGAGGATGCAACCAGAAGTGAAACAGACTTTCTTGCCCAAATATTTACAAGAGCTATAAAAGCCGGAGCAACTACAATAAACATACCGGATACTGTAGGTTACACAACACCAGATGAGTATTATGAATTTCTGATGGAATTGAGAAAGAAATGTCCAGCTTTGGATCGTGTTGCCATTTCTGTCCATTGCCATAATGATCTGGGACTGGGGGTGGCAAATTCACTTGCTGCTATGAGAGCTGGAGCAACCCAGATTGAGTGTACGATCAATGGCATTGGAGAAAGAGCGGGCAATGCTGCTTTGGAAGAGATTGTAATGGCAGTCAATACAAGAAAAGATAGATATGATTATCGATTCAATATCGATACCACTCAAATCATGAGATCAAGCGAGCTGCTGACAAGCATCACAGGCGTAAAAGTCCAGCCTAACAAGGCGATAGTAGGTGCCAACGCTTTTGCACATGAAGCGGGTATTCACCAGCATGGCATGCTGACCAATAAGGAAACCTATGAAATTATGACACCAGAATCGGTGGGCTTGACAAAGAACAAGCTTGTCCTAGGCAAACACTCTGGGAGACATGCTTTCAACGACAAAATAGTTACAATGGGCTATCATTTAACAAAAGAACAACTGGATGAGGCCTTTAGGAAGTTCAAGGATATAGCAGACAAGAAAAAAGAGGTCTATGATAGAGATATTGATGCCCTTGTTTCAAGGCAAAACATTGATGTTCCTAAAGAGTTATCTCTTGAAAGATTTGTGATCAATAGCGGCAATACCATAACTTCTACAGCCTCAGTCAGGATTAAAATGAAAAATGAAACAAGGGAAGAAGTAGCGACAGGTGATGGTCCTATAGACGCAGCGTTTAAGGCCATAGAAAAAATTGTCGGTAAAAGGTTGAAGCTTGAAGATTATTCATTGAATTCTGTAACAGAGGGTGAAGATGCACTAGGTGATGCGACTGTCAAGCTTAGAGAAAATGGACATGTGTATATCGGAAGGGGTTTATCAACAGACGTTGTTGAGGCTAGTGTCAAGGCGTATATCAATGCTGTGAATAAAATGATTTACGATCAGGAACAAAACAAGGAGGCAGTCTAATGGGGATGACAATGACTCAAAAAATTCTTGCTGCCCATTGTGGGCAAGAGACAGTAAAAGCTGGAGAGTTTGTGGAGATTGACCTGGATATGGTTCTGGGAAATGATATAACAACCCCTGTTGCTATCCGGGAATTTGACAAAATGGGTGCGAAGAGAGTATTTGACAATAAAAAAATAGCGATTGTATTGGACCATTTCACACCAAACAAAGATATCAAGTCTGCAGAACAGTCTAAAGAGTGCAGGATTTTCTCAAATGACCATGAAATTAAACATTTTTATGACGTTGGACAAATGGGTATAGAACACGCTCTATTACCAGAAAAAGGAATTGTTGTTGCAGGAGACACAGTAATAGGTGCAGATTCTCATACATGTACTTACGGCGCTCTAGGGGCCTTCTCCACCGGCATCGGAAGTACGGACATGGCTGCAGGCATGGCAAGGGGAAAAGTATGGATAAAAATCCCATCAGCCATTCAGGTGAGATTGACAGGTAAACCCTCACATTATGTCAGTGGAAAAGATGTAATCCTACACCTGATAGGCACCATAGGTGTAGACGGTGCATTGTACAAGTCTCTTGAATTCACTGGTGAGGGTGTAAGTGCCTTGACGATGGATGATCGATTCACCATAGCCAATATGGTAATAGAAGCCGGGGCGAAAAACGGAATTTTCCCTGTTGATAGCAAGACAATAGAATATATGTCGGGGAGAGCGGAAAGAGAATGGACTATCTACGAGGCGGATAGCGATGCGGAGTACGATGAAATCATTGAAATCGACCTTTCAAAACTACAATTAACTGTTGCTTTCCCTCATCTTCCTGAAAACATCAGAACGATCGATAACGTGGGCGATATCAATATCGATCAGGTCGTAATCGGCTCATGCACAAATGGAAGGATAGATGATATGCGTGTGGCAGCAGAGATTTTAAAAGGCAAAAAGGTGCATAAATCTGTCAGAACTATCATCATCCCGGCAACACAGGAAATCTATCTGCAATGCATAAGGGAAGGATTGACTGAGATATTTGTTGAGGCTGGAGCCATAGTCAGCACGCCAACCTGCGGTCCTTGCCTAGGCGGTTACATGGGCATACTGGCAGCAGGAGAGAGAGTGGTGTCGACAACAAATAGAAATTTTGTCGGTAGAATGGGGCATACAGAATCAGAAATTTATCTGGCATCACCGGCAGTCGCAGCAGCTTCCGCTATAACAGGCAAAATTTCCAATCCGCAAAAAACAAAAGGGACGGTTCCTTCTGTTTTTTGAACAGAATAATAAAGGAGAATCAGATAGATGATAGTCAAAGGTAAAGTATTCAAATATGGTGATAATGTTGATACGGATGTAATAATCCCGGCAAGATACCTCAATACAGCCGATCCTAAAGAATTGGCCAAGTATTGTATGGAAGATATTGATAGGAGCTTTGTGAATAATGTCAGAGAAGGGGATATAATTGTAGCCGGCAAGAATTTTGGGTGCGGCTCATCAAGAGAGCATGCCCCGATAGCTATAAAAGCGTCAGGTATTTCATGTGTGATAGCTAGCAGCTATGCCAGAATTTTCTACAGGAACTCATTCAATATTGGGCTTCCAATTATGGAATGTGAGGAGGCTTCTGAAAAGATAGAGGCGAATGATGAGGTTTCAGTAAATTTTGAAACTGGAGAAATTAATAATCTGACAAAAAATGAATCGTATCAAGCACAACCATTTCCGGAATTCATACAAAAAATCATAAAAGCTGGCGGATTAGTGGGATATGTCAGAGAGGAATTGGAATCAAAGTAAAAACAAAAACGAGTAGCAGGAGGCTTTATGACTTATAATATTGCATTGATTAAGGGCGATGGTATTGGGCCTGAAATAATGAATGAGACGGTAAGGGTATTGTATGCTGTTGGTGAAAAATTTGGGCATAAATTTGAAATAAAAGAAGTATTGGCGGGTGGAATCGCAATTGATGAGACTGGCAGCAATCTACCTGAGGTTACGATGGAGGTCTGTAAGAATAGTGATGCAGTGCTTCTTGGTGCAGTAGGTGGACCCAAATGGGATCATCTTCAGGGCAGTAAAAGACCGGAGATGGCTCTGCTGAGCTTAAGAAAAGAGCTTGGTCTTTTTGCTAATATCAGGCCTGCTGTTATGTTTGAAGCGTTAAAAGATGCCTGCCCCTTAAAATCAGAAATCGTGGAAGGCGGGCTTGATATTGTGATTGTACGAGAGCTTACAGGTGGGATATATTTTGGAAAGAGAGAGACCTCTCAAACCTATGCATGCGACTGTATGGAGTACTGGGAATATGAAATAGCGAGAATTGCTGAAAAAGCATTTCAAATCTCAATGAAGAGAGACAAAAAACTCACCAGTGTTGATAAAGCAAATGTATTGGACACTTCACGACTATGGCGGAAAACTGTAGACAAGATTAGCAAAAAGTATCCTGAGGTACAAGTATCACATATGTATGTAGATAATGCCGCAATGCAGCTTGTAATCAATCCTAAGCAGTTTGATGTCATTTTGACAGAGAACATGTTCGGAGATATATTGTCAGATGAAGCTAGTATGATTACCGGCTCTATCGGTATGCTTCCCTCCGCATCCTTAGGTGACAAGCGATTTGGAATGTATGAGCCAATACATGGTTCTGCACCGGATATTGCCGGTAAGAATATAGCTAATCCAATTGCAAGCATATTGTCAGCAGCGATGATGTTCCGACACACATTTTTTATGGAAGAAGAAGCCAGAGCCATTGAAAAATCGGTAGAAAGCATTTTGGATCAGGGCTACAGAACCTTAGATATCGCAAACGGTAAAGACTATTTGGGAACAAAAGAAATAACAGATAAAATCATAGAAATGCTATAAAATAACAAGAATCTATTGATATTATATCCAATAGATTCTTGTTATTTAATGTGACTTTCCATTCATTACCTCCTT
>CAKMKB010000126.1:0-3052 GCA_927435965.1 uncultured Clostridia bacterium | reverse complement strand
GTTTAATCTAGCTATTATATCATATCTAATTTTTTTTTGACAAAGATTATATGATTTTTAATACTAATTTAATAATGAAATTATTCTAACATTCGCTTATTTGTTTGTAAAGAGAAAATTTATGCCAAAATAGAAGAAAACGTTTTTATTTTTAGAAAACTTGAAAGACAATAGAGATAACGTTTTCAGAAATATTAAGGATAATTGACACAGAATCATAAACGAAAATAAAAATACAATAAGATTAAAATGTTCGGATAAAATATTAGTAGAAAATAAAATAATGCATAAAATTACATTATTAAATTAGTATTAAAAATCATATAATCTTTGTCAAAAAAAAATTAGATATGATATAATAGCTAGATTAAACTAAAAGGAATGTAAAATGTACAAAATACTAGATAGAGTCAATAATATAAATGATCTAAAAAAACTGAATATAAAAGAGCTTGAGGAGTTGGCTGAGGATATCAGACATTTTTTGATTACTTCAATTTCAGGCACTGGTGGACACCTAGCTTCTAATCTTGGCGTGGTAGAACTAACCATAGCAATACATTATGTATTTAACTCACCAAAGGATAAGATAGTATTTGATGTAGGGCATCAGAGTTATGTACATAAGATAATAACCGGCCGAAAAAATCAATTCAACTCACTTCGTCAATTAGATGGCTTAAGTGGGTTTCCAAAAAAATCTGAAAGTGATCATGATATATTCGAAACAGGTCATAGCAGTACTTCAATATCTGCCGCTCTGGGGTTGGTTAACGCAAGAGATTTGAAGGGAGAGGAATTTAATGTTATCTCTCTTATTGGTGATGGGGCCCTCTCAGGTGGAATGGCACTAGAAGCTATGAATGATGCCGGAAGGAAAAAAAGCAATCTGATTGTTATCCTTAATGATAATGAGATGTCTATCTCTAAAAATGTTGGAAGTATATCGACCAGTCTATCTAGACTTAGAACTGGGAAAACTTACTATTCATTGAAAAAAGAGATAGAAACATTTCTCGGAATGATACCTGTTGTTGGTAAATATGCCGTAAAATTTATTCGGAAGATCAAAGAATCCTTTAAACTATTTTTTGTCAATGGAGGCATGCTTTTTGAGGAGTTAGGATTCAGATATATAGGCCCCGTAGATGGACACAGCATGGCAGATATAATCAGTATATTAGAGAGGGTAAAGGACACTAAGGCACCGATTCTACTGCATGTACATACTAAAAAAGGGAAGGGTTATAAACCAGCTGAAGAAAAACCAGACGTATTCCATGGGGTTGGAAAGTATGATATAGCATCAGGTCATCTAATCGGTGGACAGGAAGTGTCCTATTCTGATGTATTTGGAAAGAAAATGGTTGAGATGGGAACAAGAAACGACAGCTTGGTTGCCGTGACAGCAGGCATGACAAGTGGGACTGGTCTTGAGGAGTTTGCTCAGAAATTCCCAGCAAGGTTTTTCGATGTCGGTATAGCAGAACAACATGGCGTTACTCTTTCAGCAGGGATGGCATCTGGTGGACTTATACCGGTTTTTCCCCTGTACTCAACTTTTTTGCAGAGAGCATATGATCAGTTGGTTCATGATGTTGCCCTGCAGAATTTGCATGTAATCTTATGTGTTGACAGAGCAGGGCTGGTTGGTAGAGATGGGGAGACACATCAAGGTGTCTTTGATTCCGGTTTTTTGTATCAAATCCCAAATCTAACGGTCTTGACACCTTCTAATTTCGAAGATTTGGAAAAGATGCTTGAATGGTCCGTTTTTGATGGCAAGGGACCTATAGTCATCAGATACCCAAGAGGTTCTGATGAAAAAGCGGGCATAAATCATGGGGCAAACCTTCTAGATCCACATCTTCTAAAGCCTGGAAATGATATTACACTGGTAACCTATGGAAGACTAATCACTGAAGTATATCAGGCAGCGATTGATCTGGATAAAAAAGGCATCAGTGCTGGGGTTGTTAATCTTAAAGCGATTAAACCTTTAAATGCAGATTTGATTTTAACGGAATCAAGTAAAACCAAAAGAATTCTCTTTATTGATGAAACTGTGAAATATGGTTCGGTAGGAAGGATTCTGAATGATTTGATACCGAGTGATGTTGAGTTGAGAATTCTAAGTCTTCCTGATCAGTTTATCGAACATGGCAGTGTTGAGGAATTGACTGAAAAATATGGATTAGATCATGCGGGAATAGTTGACAAGGTATCAGAATGGTTAAATGAGAGTCATTTTTGAATAGATTATTTGACATCAGTTGTTTAATCTGTTAACATTTAAAAAATTAATATTGTATTACAGAGGCCGCGATAAGTTAAGAGTACTGTTATAAGGGAAAGGAGCTGTCGCCGAAGCATTATCATATTGCTGGGTCTATGTTGAAAAAGCATGGAACTGTCCGAAACGAAACCCAACGTGGAAGGGAGTGCTGGAATACATCAGGGGTAAGAATCAGTGATATTTGTCATGAGTTTTACTCATGGCTTTTTTATTTATAATATTTCAAATAGGGGTTTATTTTTTTTTATCTTTGATGTATAGTATATACTATGAGTTTATGGAATATAGACATATGTTCGCAAAAAGGAGACAAAATGTTAAAAGTAGCTAAATTTGGAGGTACTTCTACCTCCAGCGGAGAACAGTTGAAAAAAGCAGCAGAAATAATCAAATCAGACAAAGATAGGCGTTATATTGTCGTGTCCGCTCCCGGAAAGAGACACGATGGAGATAATAAAGTAACAGATTTGCTATACTTATGTCATGCCCATCTAACTTACTCTGTTCCATTTGATCAGGTGTACAAGATGATAGAGGACAGATTCAGAAGCATAGCAAATGAGTTAAGCAAAAATGTGGACATTGACTTGTATCTGAGTAGTATCAAGAATAAATTGAATAAAGGAATATCTCTGGATTATCTCGCTAGTAGGGGAGAATATCTTAATGCTATTATACTAGCGGACTATTTGGATTATGAATTTGTTCTTGATACTACTCAGATACAAGTCAATGTCCACATTTTTGCTTAACTCA
>CAKMKB010000125.1:0-2069 GCA_927435965.1 uncultured Clostridia bacterium | reverse complement strand
GATGGCAACAGGAGTTGGCAGGCGTCAGATAATCACAGGTAAATTCTTTATGATGTTTCTAATGGCCTTGATTCAATCGATTGTATTGGTGATATACTCGAAGTTTGCATTTGGTATCGGTTGGACAAATATACCCCTGATTATATTGATTATGATACTATCCTGTGTGGCAGTGGCTTCGATTGGTGTATTTATTATCGCACTTACTATCAGATCAAATTCATACAAGGCAAGTGATGCTTTTTCAAACGCATTAGTTCAGATATTGGGATTTGTAGGGGGCAGTTATCTGCCGCTGCAAATGTTGCCAAGTGTAGTTAGAAATTTCGGAGTGTTAACACCAAATGGAGCAACTCTGCAGACCTATATCAAAATTCTTGAAGGGTATGGCATAAACGAAATACTACCTGGTCTGATGATAATTGTTGCAAATATTTCTGTTATGCTTCTGTTGTCTGGAATTCTTTTGAAAGGAGGAAGCAAAGATGATCAACCAACTGTTGCTTAGATTTAAGCTTTTAAAGGACGATAAAATACTGATTGTGGTTATGACATTGATGGCTCTCGGATTGACTCTTGTGTTCAGTTCCTCCATGTCTGGGAACTACAAACCTGAAGTTATGTTGATTGACCTTGACAACACAGCGGCATCGAGGGAATTTGTCAATGAGCTGAAACTTAGTAGATTGCTCAGATACACGGAAACAGATGAGACAAATGCTATAAAGAATATCGAGACGGGTATGTCAATTGGTGGGCTTGTAATAGATCAAGGTTTTTCAAACTTGTTGATAGATGGAGAAGAAATTAATATTAGCATTCTGAGATCAAAGGATTCACTTGAACTGATTCAACTGCAAAGTGATGTCCAAACAACAGCATTTAAGTTTATGTCTAAGTTCAAGACAGCGGACATAACAGTCGAAATCATCAAAGGTGAAGGCCACGAGGTGTTAGAAGATGTGCTTTTTGAAGAAACATATGATCTCTCAAATTACTATTGGCGATACAGAAACCCATTTAGTATGAACAGCCAGGTTTTGGATGCACAGAAAGACTGGGCTTACAATCCGATGATCCATTATTTGATAGGATTTACGCTTTTCTTTTCAACATTTACCATTGTTTTTGTGGGATCAGATATCTTGAAAGAAAAGCAACAAAAGACATGGCAAAGAAAGCTAGTGTCACCTGTCAGTAATAAAATTATCATAAGCAGCTTGTTGATTGTGGACAATCGACATCGCTATAGTCAAAAACTATGACCTGGAACAGGATCAGGAATCATTCAGAAATTTTGCTGGTTCAATGGAAGAAAGATTCAATATAGAGATGGATTTCGGGAACAATCAAGATGCATTGTTTGCTGAATTCAACCCGGAAAAGATTTTCTTTGAAGATTTCCTGGGAAATAGCGAGATGAAAAAAATAATGCGATATACTATTTGCACAGAGGATGAAGCCTACGTACTGCTTGAAAATAAAAGTGTCAGCAGTATCGTAATCTTACCAGAACAGTATGTATACAATGCATATGTCAATACATTCACTACTTTCAGAAACAACGTAGCTATCACTGTGATTTCACATCCGGACATGAGTTACAGAAGGCAGATTACTGAAGAAATAGTTTCAAGCTTTAACAACATTATGTCTTCTATCACCATATCCAAGAATGTTTACTTTGAAAAAGCTGCGGAGTTTATGCCTCTTAATGAAGTCGTTATTGGTCTGGAAAGTTTTATCAATGCTATCGGAACAGAGCCTGCTGGCGTAAATATCGACATCAGAGAAATCAATGAAATGAATTTCATCGACTCGTTTACATACTATTCTGTAGCGATGATGTCTTTGTTTATATTATTCTCAGCCGGGTATGGTGGAAAATTCATACTCAATGAAAAAATAGACAATACATATTATAGATTGATGGCAACAGGAGTTGGCAGGCGTCAGATAATCACAGGTAAATTCTTTATGATGTTTCTAATGGCCTTGATTCAATCGATTGTATTGGTGATATACTCGAAGTTTGCATTTGGTATCGGTTGGACAAATATACCCCTGAT
>CAKMKB010000124.1:0-16325 GCA_927435965.1 uncultured Clostridia bacterium | reverse complement strand
AAAGACAGTATCGAAATCATCATGAATCAGTTAGTGGGATTAGATAGAATTGAGACAATAAAGGACTTAAGTGGCAAGGATAGAGGCTTAGTTGGGTTTTTCCATATGGGCATGTTCTATCATCAATTTTTGCCACTTCTGAAAGAAAAATATGACGAATTAAGTCATCAGATAAGCGATCCTGCAATTATAGCGGACTCTCAGAAGTGGCAAAAATTGATGATAGAACATATTACACCTCTTATACTTTAGACAATGTATTATAGCAGAGTTTAAAAAAAAAGGTCAATTCATATGGAAAAACCCAACTAAGCCTCTATCCTTGCCACTTAAGTCCTTTATTGTCTCAATTCTATCTAATCCCACTAACTGATTCATGATGATTTCGATACTGTCTTTTTGATTCCAGCCACATTCCAGAGCTAGTATAGCTTTATCCGCGGCTAGCTTACTGAAAATGCGAATAATTCTTTCATAAAAATCCAACCCGGCAATACCACCATTTAATGCATTACGGGGTTCATATTCTGAAACTTCCTTTTCAAGTCCATCAATATCATCAGCCGGAATATAGGGTGGATTAGACACAACGACGTGAAAACCATTTAATTCCATGTAGATATCATCAAATATATTCATCCTGCGAATCTCATAATTGCTTAATCCTAACTTCATGTTATTGATTGAAGCTACACTTACAGCTATATCAGAAACATCAATCCCTGTTACTCTAGATTTGGGAATAAAATGAGCAAGACTGCATCCTATCGCACCGGATCCAGTCCCAATATCTAGTATTCTTACTTCATCAATGTCTGCAAATTCTTCTTTAACAATTTTGATGACAGCCTCAACAATATTTTCCGTATCAGCCCTTGGAATTAGGACTCCCTCGCTAATATAAAAATCAAGACCCATGAATTCTTGTTTGTTTAAGATATATTGAATCGGATACCCTTCATTTCTCTTATCAATCAAATCGTAGAAGGCTATCGCTTCATTATCGCTCAAAGCATAGTCCATATGGGTCAAAATAAAAGCCCTGTCTCTGTGGATTACATGTGCAAGTATAAGTTGAACATCAAGATATGGGTTGTTGTATTGTCTTAATTCCATTTTTTTTATCGCATCCGCAAGCAGTGCTTTAATGGTTAAATCTACCAAATATCTTCATCCTCTTTTTCAGGAATGACTTCTTTCATTGCAGCGATGGCAACTTCAAGCATTTCATCTGTAGGCTCTTTTGTCGTTAGACGTTGAAATTGAAAACCGGGTTTTGCCACAATTCTAGCAAATAGAGTACTGTCATTTTTCCCAATGTATTTGTTTAATTCGTAGGATATTCCTGCAATAATCGGGAGCATCAACAATCTAATAAGCACTCTCAACCAAGGATTTGGCCATCCAAAAAATGAGAACACAAGGATTGATATAATCAAAACATTCACAATAAAACTGGTTCCACATCTGGGATGGAGCCTTGAATATTTCCTTGCATTTTCTACTGTCAGCTCCTCACCATTTTCATATGCGTAAATCGTCTTATGCTCAGCGCCGTGATACATGAAAACCCTTTTTATATCTTCCATCTTTGAGATTAGACCTATATATAGCGTAAACAATCCTACCCTTATGGCGCCTTCAATCAAATTCAATACTAGAGAACTTGAGATAAATCCTTTCAGAAAATTGGCAATAAAGGATGGTAATATAATAAATGCACCTACTGATATAATCAGCGACAATGTGACAGAAAGATAAATGACAGCCTTTTCAGTGTTACCTTTAAACAACTTTTTGATTAATCTGTCAAAAGCATCTTCTTCCATTGCGTCTTCAAAAAACTCAGCTGAGTACATCAACTCCTTTACCCCAATAACCATAGCATCAACCAATGCGCGACTTCCTCGAATCAAAGGAATCTTAGATAATCCACTCATTCGGTTTGTATTCAAGTCTTCAGTTTTTATTACTATTTCTCCATCAGATTTTCTGACAGCTGTCGATATTTTTTTGGGACCTCTCATCATGATGCCTTCAATCAAAGCCTGTCCACCTATTGATGTTTTCTTAATTTTTGCCAATTTATCTACCAACTTTCTTTTTCTATTAATAATAATTATCATTTATTATAGCATGCTTTTGTTTAACATTCCATCTTTATTATAGGTTGTGTTTATTATAATCCTCTTTTTTTTAGATAGATTTCCTTTTTTTGAATGTAACAAGTAGGACATAGCGATTCATATTCAACGTGGTTTTCTTGTTCTATAGCTACTTGATTGCCCTCAAAAACAAACTCTCCATCAATTTTCCTTCCATTGAGTAAGGCTTTCTTGCCACATGAACAGATGGTCTTAAGTTCCTCAATGCTGTGTGCCAATAAAAGCAACCTTTCACTTCCTTCAAATCCATTCATCAAAAAGTCGGTCCTCAAACCGTAACAAATAACAGGTATGTTTTCCTTTACAGCTAACTCAAAAAGATCATCCACCTGATTTCTACTGAAAAACTGAACCTCATCCACCAAGATGCAATCAACAGATCCGTTTTCAGAAAGATACTGTTTCATCATTTTATACAGATTTTCATTCTTCTCAACAATCAAATCGACTTTTCTTTCAATTCCCAATCTTGATATAACCCTGTCTCCACCCTTGGTGTCTATTTTGGGTTTGATTATTACCACTCGCATGCCACGTTCTTCATAATTATACGCTACCTGTTGCAATGCAGTGGATTTGCCACAGTTCATTGCTCCATACCTGAAATATAGCTTTGCCATAAAAACCCTCCTATCAATTGTCAATATAGTATATCAATAACGATTACCCTTTACAATACATCTATTTATTATATAATGTAAATAATAAATTTTTAGGAGGAGTGATTTTATGTACATTGGTGGTGTAGCTATTTCTGCCATATTTTTTATGATTTTACGTGCTTTAATTATATTTATTGTAGGTAAATATATTATAGGAATTCTTATCAAGCAACTAAGTAAAATGCTTCAAAAAAAATCCGTAGATCCAATGTTACAAGGATTTTCAATATCTATCATCAAAATCTTACTGCTATTTGTGCTCATCTTAGCCATCCTTCGAACATTCGGATTTGAAACTACATCTCTCATAGCCGTTTTAGGAGCAGCATCTCTAGCGGTTGGTCTAGCCTTACAAGGCAATCTTTCAAATTTCGCTAGCGGTATAATGCTCGTTGCTTTGAAGCCTTTCAAAATAGGTGACTATACCGAAGCAGGTGGCGTATCTGGTACAATAACTGAAATCGGGATTTTTTATTCAACATTAAAGACAGTGGACAACAAGAAAATCATGGTTCCAAATAGTTCTATAACGTCCAGCACTATAACCAATTTTACCGCTTATGCCGAGAGAAGAGTGGACCTGAAGATTGGTGTCAGCTATGATTCTGATATTGAGCATGTCAAGAAAGCAATCCGCGAAGTAATAGATGCACACGAACTGATACTAGCTGATAAACCTATATTTGTCAGAATGGGAGAAATGGCTGACAGTTCTATTAATTTTACTGTACGAGTTTGGACCTATACTGAAAACTATTGGGATGTATTTTTTGATTTAAATGAAAACATTAAAAAGAAATTTGATGAAGAGGATATACTAATCCCTTATCCTCATGTTACTGTTGCAATAGAAAAGTAGCCTGAGAACTCTTAAGGATGAGGATGGAAAATGGATTATCTCTATGAATTGAGCATTGACCTAAATAAAAAGACCGTCATAACAGTGACAGGCTCGGGTGGTAAAACTACCATAATATCAGAATTGGCAGAACAGCTTGTGAAAACGGGGAAAAGAGTTATCATTACAACAACAACCCATATCTACTTACCTCACTTTAATAACGCTATCACTGTTCTAGGTATAGACATGCTCGCTCGACTCAACCCGCGGCATCAAGTCATAATATTTGCTGGAAAATGCATCAATAGTGATAACAAGCTTAAGGGTTTCACAACGGAAGAAATTGTTCGCATACATAAAAATCCTAGCATAGATTTTATTATCATTGAGGGAGATGGCTCAAAAAGGTTGCCAGTCAAAGGATACGAGTTCTATGAACCGGTTGTCCCTTATTTGACTGATATTTTGATCTCGGTTATAGGTTTGAATGCCATCGGCAAAATTGTGAACGATGAGTCTGTACACAGAATAAGCAAATTCCAAAAAATAACTGGTAAGACTTATGGCGACGTCATAGAGAAGCAGGATATCGTCAAGCTTATCTTATCCTCAGACGGCTATTTCAAGAGTAGAGGCAAAAAAAACTATTTGATATTAAATCAAGTGAATGATAACATTTATCTTGACTCATGTGACATTAAACATGAGTTAGAAGTAAAAGCGCCCTATATTGACAAAATTATTATCAATGGAGATAAACAATGATTTCCGGTATTGTTTTGGCATCAGGCTTTAGCTCTAGATTTGGCTCTGACAAGCTTATGAGCAATTTTAACGGCAAAGAAGTTATTCGTTGGGTAATAGATAGTTGTATTAGTTCCCGATTGGATGAAATTATTGTTGTATATAGAACCCCTGAATTATCTGATTTGTTAAAAGACTACCCTGTTAAAATGGTAGAAAACAAAACTGCACACTCAGGAATGTCCGCCAGTGTTAGATTAGGTGTTTCATCGCTTTCAAATCAATCGATAGGATGTCTAATTCTGATGGGTGACCAGCCTTTATTCGGAAAAAACGATATAAACATTATGATAGACAGGTTTAAACGTGATAGATTCTTGGTTGTCGCATCACATAATGGCAAAAGAAAGAATCCCGTTATTTTTCCCAGGTCATATTATAAAAGGCTGCTATCTTCAACTGGTGATAAAGGCGGCAGGGATATTATAGATAGTGATTCTGATAAGATCCTGATTGAATTTGATTATGAAAAATTGTTGGATATTGACACAAAATATGATTTAGAGCAATTGATTGGAGACAAGGAGGAACATTTTGATGTTTGAAAAACTGGATAGAGAAGTGAAAAACGGTAGAGGTGCAGCATTGGTGACGGTTGTCAAATCTTCTGGTTCTACACCCGCTGAAGTCGGTAAGCTGATGGTAGTATATGACAATGGCAGCATCGATGGGACAATAGGCGGTGGTAATCTTGAGAAAACAACTATCAATAAAGCAATTGAAATGATACGTAAAGGCATAAGTGACACAATCAGCTATGATCTGACTAAAGATCTTTCGATGAATTGCGGAGGACAGGTTGAGGTTTTTGTGAGGGTTATCAAGCCGGACTACAGGTTGGTTATTGTAGGTGGCGGTCATATTGCCTATTATCTCAATAAATTAGCAAAAATAATCAATTTTAGAACAATTATTTTAGATAGCAGGGCAGAAATACTAACTAATGAAAGATATGAAAATGCAGATGAACTCATTCTCGGCGATGTCATTGAAAATCTATCAAAGTTCCATTTTACAGAAAACGACTTCATTGTTGTTGTCACTCACGGTCACAAGCATGACGAAGATGCTCTTTTTGAAATCATGAACAAGGAAGTCCAATATATCGGTGCCATAGGAAGTCGTAGAAAGGTTGCCATTATGTTTGACAATCTCAAAAAACGTGGTATAAGTCAAGACTCTTTAGATAAGATATACTCACCCATAGGTCTTACCCTTGGTGGGAATTCACCTGAAGAAATAGCCTTAAGCATTCTATCTGAAATTCAATTTGTCAAATCGGGAAGGCAGCTAGCCCATTCCCGTGATATATAGATATTAGAGCCTCTTTTGAGGCTCTCTATTTTTCAACACACACAAACCCAGCACGCCTATAATTATCAAAAACATAATAACGCTGTTCAGTCCTTAAATAGTCCTCAATAAAATCTGCAAGAATAGTTTCCTCGTTTCTTTTGATATGATAAAAATCCCTAAAAAAATGAAAGCATTCTTCTCTGGTATTAAAGACCTGAGGAAAATTAAAGTCGATTTCTTTATAATGATAAGCAATTTTTTCCGACTCCAAAAAACTTAGGATTTCAGTTGATCCTCCACCGAAGGATTTGATTTTTCGACCGATTCTCTCTTCGAGTTCCTCGCCGTTAAAATTGTGTCTGCCTTTTTCCGGTGGACATATGATAAAGGCCTTTTCAACAGCAATTTCAATAAACTTATCCAAATTTTCCTTTTCTCTTAGGGCATTTCCACTAAAAGAACTTAAAACATAATCGAAATTCTTGTTTTGGAGTCTTGAGAAGGGAATCAGGCAAGCTTCAATATTGCTTATTTTTTGATTATGAAGTTTATCTGACAAGTTTAACAGCATATTGAATGACGAATCAATACAACATACACTCTTGCTTTTTTTTGCAATAGGTATGGAAAAAGCACCTGTTCCTGCCCCTAAATCCAGCCAAGTTTTATTCTCCAGATTGTCGGTCCTATTTAAGATTTCATTCAATAAAACATGTGGATAGTCGGTATGTTCAAATGACAAAGCCCTCTCGTACATATCAATTCTTTTTTGTTGCCATTGATGAGATTTTTTCTTCTTTAACTCCAAATTATTCTGAACCATCCAAGCCATTATCTCTTCGTATGTCTCCAAACCATTTGAACCGGTCAAAAATAAAATTTTGGTGTCATGACGTGATTTGATACTCTCAAGATAATCATCTTTTCTGTTTTTTATTACACCGACCACTGGTTTTTTGCTATCCAAAGCATCGATTATGCTCTGGAGAAATACAGGGGAGTCCCTCTCCATTACACCAACCTCATCCATTACTGTTAGCTCTCTGTTGGCTATTGAATACTCAATGGTTTCTGCACCAAACGAGTCAAAGTTTTCACTGAATACTGTTGCGCTATAGATATCTGTTCCCCCTACAACATAAGCAACGTTTTTGAAAGATATAAAATCATTCAAGGATTTAATATACACTGTGTGACCTTTCTGGTCATAGTCTTTCCCTGTGATAAAGCCACCCAATGAAACATTGAGTTCCTCTAGCACATTTCTCAATAAATGGGATTTTCCTACTCCGATATCACCTGAAATAAACAAATTCTTCATAATTAGCCTGCCCAATTTTTATTCATTGACAAGCATATCACAATTGCATTTAATTGTCATTACTGTAATAATTCATCAGACAACCGGATACTAATATTTTCCGTTCTTCTTTAGACATGTCAGGAAGATGCAATTCAATCCTTCTTTCTTTTCCATTGCTAAGAATAAAACCTTCAATGACTTCCAATCCATCTTCAATAGCTTTTCTGATTCTTGGAAGATATAAATAGTCATCCACATTAATATTTACTTCATCTTTGATTACAAAAGGTATAATACCCCAATTGATGCAATTGCTCCTGTATCGCTTCGTTGCATATCCCTTAGCAATATTCGCCCAACCGCCCAGCACTTTCTGACATGAAGCTGCTTGTTCCCTGGCTGAACCATCACCGGGTTTGACTGCATATATGAAACTACCAATAGAGGTATTCAGTCGAGATGCTTTTGAATCAATTTTATTTATCATATCAAACAGTGTATCTGATTCCCTAGGGGATTCTATCTTATCACTTTCTTCTAATCTTTCGTTCTCAAGCATTTGCGTCATTTTAGCTCTTGGTACATAACCGGGATCTTTCCTACTTAATGTAAACTCCGCAAGTTTCATCGGATTCGAGCGATACGAAGAGGTTTCTCCAGATGGAATCAGTTCATCTGTAGTGGTAACGGGATCATGAATAACACTCGCTGCTCTTAACAACAAGTTCTGTGTCATTTCGATTATATCCGGCCAATCCTTTATGTTTGGTGCAAATCTCAATTCTGTTTCTTTTGGTTTCCCAAAACCATGGTAAACGCGGTTCTCATAGATCCTTTCATTGTAGTGATATTCTGGAATATCATTGTTCCATTGGATATCATCCCCACTGGTCAATCTCCCGCCATTAATAGCTGTAGCAGTAATTGATCTTGCATCCATAAGGGCAACGTAAGCTATTTGATTGTCTGATGGCTTAGAGCCTTCTCTGTTTGGAAAGTTTCTCGTTGTGTGACGGATACTAAATCCATTATTTGCAGGAACATCCCCTGCACCAAAGCATGGCCCACAAAATGCTGTCTTGATGTTGGCTCCTGCCTCCATCAACTTATTGATACTGCCATTCCTATTCAACTCAAAAAATATAGGTTGACTAGCAGGATAAACGCTTAGTGAAAAGCTGCCTGATCCCGTTGATCTTTGATCCATTGCTCCAGCCATCAATGCAATATTCTCATAGGTTCCACCTGAACAGCCTGCAACAATCCCTTGATCAACAAACATCTGTCCATTAATTATTTTATCAGTCAATCTAAAACCATCATTTGATTTTCCAAAATCTCTATGAGCCTCTTTTTCAACCAGATTTAAAATATCTAATTGGTTTTCTTTGAACTCCTTTATAGTAAAAGCGTTACTTGGATGGAAAGGCAATGCAATCATTGGTCTTATGGCTTTGAGATCCACTACTAGCGCACCATCATAATGAGCTAAATCATCAGGTTTTAGTGTACTATAATCTGATTTCCTGCAATGCAGATCCATATACGCTTCAACCTTATCATCAGTTATCCAGATACTGGAAAGACATGTGGTTTCTGTTGTCATAACGTCAATTCCATTTCTGAAATCAACACTTAATTCTGCAATACCGGGTCCTACGAACTCCAAAATCTTATTCTTCACAAATCCTGATTCAAACACCGCTTTAATAATTGAAAGTGCAACGTCTTGAGGTCCAACGCCATTTGTTACCTGTCCTTCTAGATAGACCGCAATCACCTCTGGATAATCTAAATCGTATGTCTTTTCAAGAAGTTGTTTGACAAGTTCAGGTCCGCCTTCTCCAATAGCCATAGTTCCCAAAACCCCGTATCTCGTGTGACTGTCTGAACCTAGAATCATCTTTCCGCATCCGGCCATGACTTCCCTCATATACTGATGAATGACCGCTTGATGTGCTGGTACGTATATACCTCCATATTTTTGCGCTGCTGATAAACCAAATAGATGGTCGTCTTCATTAATTGTCCCACCCACCGCGCATAAGCTGTTGTGGCAATTTGTCAAAACATAGGGCATGGGGAATTGTTTCAATCCACTGGCTCTAGCTGTCTGGACAATCCCAACGTATGTGATGTCATGGGATGCCATGGCATCAAACTTAATCCTTAGTTGATCCATGTTTGGACTGATATTGTGGTTTTTCAGTATCCTATAAGTCATAGTTCCTTTTTTTGCAGGGATATCCATTTTTGTGTCAGATTCATTGATTCTATTATTTTCAATCAGTATATTATTATTGACTAACAGGACACTATTGTAGACTATTCTTACCATTTTAAACTCCTTTGTATTGATTGATGACATTATACCAATCAAAATTCTCAAATTGATGTAAATTATTCTACATTAAAAAAAACATATTTGCAAGATGTATTTTATTTCTTGCAAATATGTTTTTTTATTATTGTTTTATAATCCCTTTCTTAATCAGTTTCTTGTCTGCAAACTGGAGTCCCCTCTTACATTTATTTCCTTTAACAGATTCGATACTACCATCTTTAACCACAACCTTCAGCCTACACCTATTACTACAGGTCTTACACTTAAACTTGTATTTTTTCTTCATCTTTGTCAATACCGTTATTTGATTTATCGTTCTCTTTATCTTTAGCTTTAGCTTTCGATTTACCTTTACTGCTATTTTTATTCTTGTCAGGTTGTTCATAATAGGTCGTCAGCTTTTGGTCAACCAGATAATGTATTGTGTCTTTTTCATAACACCCCTTATCATCCTTTTGCCCAGCCGGTCTTCCAGTCAGTATTTCAATTCCCTCATCAACAGTTTTCACGGCATAAATATGAAAAACTCCATTTTTAACGGCTTCAATAACATCATCAGATAGCATCAGGTTATTGATATTCTGGTGTGGTATGATGACTCCTTGCTCACCTGTCAAGCCCTTAATCTTGCACACCTTGAAATAACCTTCAACCTTTTCGTTCACACCACCAATTGGCTGAATCATGCCTCTTTGGTTAACAGAGCCAGTTACAGCAATCCCTTGCTTGATTGGAACTTCAGATAGACTTGATAAAATCGCATATAGCTCTGTGCTTGATGCGCTGTCTCCATCAATCCCAGAATAGAGCTGCTCAAACACAATGCTGGCAGACAAAGCAAGTGGCTTATCCTGAGCATATTTATATCCCATGTATCCGTGAATAATCATAACTCCCTTATCGTGTATCTTTCCACTGGTTCTAGCTTCCCTTTCTATATTGATAAGCCCTGAACGTCCGCTGTAGGTTGATACAGTTATCTTTGACGGTTTTCCAAAAGAATACTCCCCTGTGCTAACTACAGCCAATCCGTTAATTTCTCCGATTTTTTCGCCATCAACATCAAGTAGATAGGTTTCATCTTTAAACAATTCCAGTATTTTTTCCTCGTACATATTGTTCCGATTAGTTTTTTGATCTATGGCTTTGGAAACATGCTCTTTTCTAACTAAATCGCTCCCATGAGATGTTGCCCATGAATCTGCTTCATATAACACGTCCACTAGTCTATTAAACTGCGAGGTCAGCTTATCTTTATCCTCGGCTATCCTCGAACTATATTCCACTACTTTGCACACGGCCTCCTTGTCAAAATGCATGAGACCCACATTATTGGCATGTGATGCTATGAATTTTGCCATTTTCTCCACATTATCAGGTGTCCTTTTCATTTCTACGTCAAAATCAGCTCTCAATTTAAAAAGTTTAGAAAACTGTTCATCATAAGCATAAAGTATGCTGTATGTGTATGGATCGCCAACTATTATTACTTTTACATTTAAAGGTATAGGTTCCGGCTTCATACCTGTTGTCATCGGATAACCCATTGTAGCTTGTATGGTCTCAACCTTGATTTCCTCGTTCATCAATGCTCTCATCATGCCTTTGTAAGCATAAATATTTTCCATCAGATCTTTGACTTGCAACACCAGATAACCACCATTAGCAGCATGGAGTGAACCAGCACTTACCTTATCAAAAGAGGTTTTAAGAAAACCCATTTCATTTTCAAATTCTATGCTGCCTAGTAGGTTGGTGTAGGTCGGATTTGTTTCGAACACTACTGGGGCATAGTTTTTATCAGAATTATCAACAAAAAGATTGACCCTATATCTTGCAAAAAAAGCCTCGTTATTTCTTCCCTGCAAAGCAAAAAACGGGTTTGCTTGTTTTTTTGGTTCATCATTCTTGAATAGATCCACCTTTTCAATTATATCTTGTCTTAAAGAATCGAGATACTCAGCAAGTTTTTCATTTGGTGCAAATTTATTTTTTAGCTTGTCAATGTGGACCTTGACTACCTTGGATGCGTATTCAGAATCAATTTTCTTTAGTTTTTCCCGATAGTTTTCTTCTGCGTCTCGAATTTTTTTGAATATATCCATACTTGCTATATTAAGTTCAGCTGATTTCTGTTGGATTTCAGCATAAACCTCTTTAGTCATAGTCTTGAAGTCTTCTTCTGTCATCGCATTTCCGTCAGATTTAAGAGGAATACTGACTAGCCCTCTATCAGTATTTGTATATGTAAATCCAAATTTCTTTGCCAGTTCGTTTAACTCTTCGAGCAATTCTTCCGAGACATCATTCAATTGCTTGTAAAGCATGTTCTTAGCTCTTTCATATTCCTGAGACATGAATATATTCTCAATCTCTTTTTTGATTAAAACAATAGAATTCTCTATAGCCTTCTGGAATACCTTCCCTTGTCCATTCTGAAGATTTAAGGCTATTGGATGTTCCGGTTTCTTGAAATTGAATACGTACACCCAGTCATCGGCGGGCTTCTCTGTTTTTGCCTTTCTATTCGCAATCAGAGTGATATAAGAGTTTCTCCCTGTACCACTTATACCTGATACAAATATATTGTAACCCTTCTTTTTAATGTTCAATCCAAAATCAATAGCTTCAACGGCTCTGTCTTGTCCAATAATACCCTCCAACGACCCTAATTCTGCTGTTGATAAAAAATCAGCGCATTCATCACAGCACTCATTTCTCAACTGCTCAAAAGTAAGCTTTATTCCATCCATAGTAACCTCCTGAGTTTGATTACTAACATTATATCATACTTAGTTATTGAGACCATCATAATTCAGATGAATGATGCCATTTTTACCCAACAAACTGTTGAGTTTAACTCCTATCTCTGATAGAATGATGATGAATATTTAGCTCCGATCTGCAAATCCTAAGGGAAACTATGGCTTGCAGACGATAGGTTTACCTGTAAACGGGTACGCCTCCCAGTTGGAAAGGAGATAATGGTTGATTCTATTCTGGGAAGAATAGATTTTTTTTGAGGCAAAATACTATATTACACAAGGAGCTATAATGAAGAATTCTGCTAGAATGTTTACATTGATTATTTTTATGCTACTACTTGCATCATGTAACACCCCGCTTCAGGAATCAGTACCAACTACCATAAGTACAGAAATTGATAAAATATCACTTGAAAAATTCAAACTTGTTATTACAGGCGACAACACCGAATTCTCTCTTTCAGCAAAAGAAATTACTGATATGACCCCTGAAACAATGTCAGTCAGTTGTATAACTTCCAGTGGCGAAATAATAACCGGAGATATTACAGGTGTCAAGCTTGATATCCTACTTCAACCCTATAATATTGAACAACGCAATTATAACGAGATTAGACTCTTCGCAGCGGATGGGTATTCTATAATAGTTCCCGCTGAAATTGTGAAGTCAAAAGACATATATATTATCTGGGAGTATAATAATGAGCCTCTTCAAGAACTACATTACCCAATTAGGGCGGCAATCGCTGATGAAAGATCTATGTATTGGGTTTATCAGTTATCAGGCATCGAACTGATCAAAGATGAAATGTCAATATCAGAAGATGACGAAATGCCCGCACTAACCACCCGCAAAATCGTATTTATGGAAACAGCTATAACACTGCTCGAGTCTTTGGATTACACATATAATGATTCCGTTGACAAGGCAGTGAGTGTAGATTCCTTACTAACCAGGTTTAACCTTTCAGTCAACTCAAATGGCGTCACAATGCATGCTATGGATAATTTTGACAAAGCTGAGAAATTGGATATTTTCAAAAAAGGATATATCAAATATACAGGAGAAGACTCACCGATATTTATAGCGCCTGATATGCCAAAAGGGATGCAAGTCAAACATATTTTATGGTTGAAAAATGGTGATACCGTTTATCTTAATGAGAGAATGGCCTATGATAAATATAAGAACGTTTTGACTACATCATTGAATATGAAAAGAGTTCCATTAGCTGAAATTGAGAAACTACTTAATCTCTTAGAATCCAAACATTATATGTTGGTCGCATCGGATGATCATATTGAGAAAATAGACCGTGAAGCCTTTCTTACAGCTGAACTTTTTATGGATGAAGCGGGTCTCTATGTCATCAGCTATAAGGGTATGGAAAAACTGCAAACTATAAAAAATGTAATTTCAATAGAGATTTCAGAATAATCATGGGAGTCATACAATGAATACAAAGTCCAAATTCTTCATTCAAGCCCTCATTATCCTTTTGATACTAACAGCTTGCAGTGTAGAACAGCTAGATTCAAATCCGATTTTTTATAATCAGCTGCTCATAACAGGCGATGTGGAGACAGAATTGAATCTAAACATGTTTACTGATGCCATACCTTTGAAGGAGTTTAAACTAGAAAGCGGCACCTTCTTGTCGTTTAACCTGACCAGCTTATTGTCATTTTATGAATTTAATATAGATGATTATGAAGTGTTGTTTATATCCAACGATGGCATGAAAAACAAAGTAAGTGAAGGGTTTGAGTTAATAACCATCTACCTTTCTGAGACTGGATGGAATGTGTATGCTCCAGATTTCCCACCAACAATTGCTTTAAAAAACCTCAAATCTGTCGTGTTTGTAAAAAACAATCCTGATTTATCAGATAGCATCAACATCATCACATCATCCGAGAATAGATTTAGTTTAACTCCCGGTAAGATGCATCTAATGAATCTTGAGATGTATAATTACTTTGACGGTTCATCCACCAAAAACACCAACAGCATGGAAGCCTACAAGGTTAGAGAAGTTTTGCCTTTGAACAAGCTCATACCAATGGGCACCTCGACTGTGGTCATGACCCGAGATGGCGGATACTATCCCATGGAAAGTGATGGATATCTGGAGCTTCAGGGAAATCGACTGAACTATCTGAATCCAAATAAACGACTCGTCATATTCGATATAGTAGGTATAATAGAACAGCCTTCTAATAAATCTATAATGGATGCCTACCATGATGCCCTTCAATTCATTAATATGAATGAAAAAGTTATGGTGATATACATTGACGGTTTCAGCTTCGGACAATATAATTATGCTGTAGAAAACAACCTTATACCATTTATGAGTCATTTAGAAAAAGTTGAAATGGCTCTATCCGTATTCCGACCGGTTACAAACAGCGGTATGGCAGCTATGCTTACCGGTCAACCTCCCAATGTTAACGGGATTGCAGATAGAAGCAAACGAGACCCAAAAGTCGAGACAATTTTTGACTATTTAAACTCAAACGGAAAATCCTCAATGCTTATAGAAGGCAACGCAAGTATATTGAACCTTAACACAAACACCATTTTAAACCCGGATCAGAACAATAATGGATATACAGACGACGAGATATATTATAGTGCAGTTGAACATATAAATAGTGTCGATTATTTCATGGTGCATTTTCATGGCCTTGACGATTCAGGTCATTCTTATGGAAGCTTTGCCTATGAGACAATGAACAAACTCTTAGAAATCGATGGTTACGTTGAGTCTCTCGTTTCTTTATGGGATGGGATGGTTATCATAACCTCAGATCATGGTATGCACAATACTGATACAGGCGGATATCACGGAGTCTTCAGATATGAAGATATGATTGTGCCCTACATCATTACAGAAGGAGGTATGCGAGAATGAAAGTATTTTCTGTCTATGGATATTCGAAATCCGGAAAAACAACTGTGGTAGAAGCTATGGTAAGGGAACTGACTAAAAGAAGATTTTCAGTAGGAAGTATAAAGGAAATCCATTATGAGGATTTTAAACTGGATACCCCTACCTCAAATACAGGAAGGCACCGAAGCCAAGGTGCCAACCCAGTCACTGCGAGAGGATATACCGAAACCGATATCATGTATGATTCGCAACTGAGTCTGCCACAGATTCTGGAGCACTATCAACAGGATTTCGTTGTTTGTGAAGGTGTCACGGACTACAATCTCCCTAAAATCATTACCGCAAAAACCATCAATGAATTGGAAGAAAGGTGGGAGCCTGGAATATTTGCCATATCAGGGAGGGTTGCTGATCTATTGGATGAAACCTATAGAGGCGTGCCCGTAATCAACGTAGTGAAATACCCTGAAAATCTATGTGAGCTTGTATTAGAAAAGGTTTTTGAACTATTACCCGACGTCGATGAAAAATGCTGTTTTCAATGCGGCTATGGATGCCGGGGTTTGACTGAAAAAATTATCCATGGAGATGCCACAAGAGATGACTGCATACAGAAAACAAGTTCTATATCACTCTCGATCAATGGAAAAGAGATTGGCATGGTGCTTTTTGTGGAGGAAATTTTGAGAAATACCTGTTTGGGAGTTGTCAGTACATTGGATGGTTATCATGAGGGATGTAAAATTGAAATCAAACTACATTAACGAGGTTGGCATGGAAAGAAAAAAAAGACTGCTGGATGGTTTTTCTGTTTATGAACTGATAATCATAGCATTGACAGCTTCACTTGGTCTAGCTACAAAACCAATCATTGTACCACTGACTCATCTTATCACCGGTCCATTATTCATACCCGGTGGTTCTGTTGCAGGCGGATTTTATATGATGTGGCTTGTATTGGGGGCTTCGCTAGTCAAAAAGAAAGGCACTGCAACTTTAATCGGTATAACACAAGGAATCATAGTTATGATAACCGGCTCTTTTGGCACTCACGGAGTTTTAAGCATAATTATATTGTCCGAAGCTGAAACCGTCAATGTATATCACCATAACTTTTTCATTCATATTAATGAATTGAAGGGCATCATGGTAGGCATCCATTATAGAAAAAGTTGAAATGGCTCTATCCGTATTCCGACCGGTTACAAACAGCGGTATGGCAGCTATGCTTACCGGTCAACCTCCCAA
>CAKMKB010000123.1:0-25594 GCA_927435965.1 uncultured Clostridia bacterium | reverse complement strand
GAAAGCACTGACAAACAAAGGCACCAGCAATGGCACTAGACTTTTGGCTCTTCTGACGATATTGCCGCTTTCAAAGTCAGCTCCTCTTGCCTTCTGCGCTTTCAGAAGAGCGGATGAACTGGCCATGGCAATGGAAGCCAGGTGTTACAGAGGTGGGGAACACAGGACAAGAATGCGTGCCCTGTTGATGGTGCGAAGTGACTACTTTGCCCTGTTGATCACATTTATTTATGTAGGCGCTATAGTGGGCTCAAGATTCATTCAAATATAGATAAAAAAGTGGTGATGATCGATTGGATGACTACAAGAACATAAGGCTTAAAATCTCATACAAAGGGACCTGCTATCATGGTTGGCAAAAGCAACTGGGTAAAAACACCATCCAAGAGACCATAGAAAATACATTCCAATCGATATTTGGACAAAAGATTAACCTTATTGGATCAGGCAGAACTGATTCAGGGGTACATGCATTCAATCAGACAGCAAATTTCAAGACGGATTTGTCAGTTAATGCATTTAAGATTGGGCAAGCTTTAAATTCCAAGCTGCCAAAAGACATCAGAATAAAGACGTCAGATGAAGTGGATATTGGATTTCATTCCAGGTTCAACGCTATAGGTAAGACATATATTTACTGCATATACAACAACAGAACAGCCAATCCACTTATAGATGATTATAGTTATAAGGTTGTCTACAAATTAGATATTGCTGCAATGCAAAAGGCCGCAGAGCAGTTCAGAGGAGAGCATGATTTTAGTAGTTTCACGGCTAGTGGTTCAAGTTCTAAAACCACCGTCAGAAATATATACGACATAAGACTTATGTGTCATCATCATCTTCTGATATTAATGGTAACCGGAAATGGTTTTTTGTATAAGATGGTCAGAAATATTGTCGGTACCCTCATAGATGTTGGACGGGGACGCATACCGGCAGATAGTATTGGTGAAATAATTCTTTCACAAGACAGAGATGCTGTGGGATATACGGCTAAATCTCAAGGTTTATCCTTACTCGATGTATATTATGACAACAATGATATGAATGCATTTTTAAATACAATGAATAATGAAAAAAGCCTTGACACAATAGTGTCACTATTATAAAATACCTTAGTGTATGTAAATAAGAATTCCTGCCCCGGTGTTCTTATAACAGATAAATTTAAATTCGTAGAGATTGATAAAGGAGGGAAAGCTATGAAAAGTTACATGGCTAAACCTAGTGATGTACAAAGAAAATGGTATGTAATCGACGCTGATGGAAAAACATTAGGAAGACTTGCTACAGAGATCGCGACAATTCTTAGAGGAAAACACAAGCCTATATATACACCGCATATAGACACAGGAGATCATGTAGTTGTAATAAATTGTTCTAAGGTTGTTTTAACAGGAAACAAATTGGATCAAAAGATGAGAAGACACCATACAGGTTATCCTGGTGGACTGAAAGAAGTGACTTACAGAGAATTTATGAGTAAAACTCCTGACAAAGCGGTATACCTGGCTGTAAAGGGAATGCTTCCTAAAAACAAATTGGGAAGACAAATGATGAAGAAGCTAAGAGTATATGCAGGCGCTGAGCATCAACAACAAGCACAGCAACCTGAAATTTACGAGGTATAGTTGAAAGGAGGATATGATGAAAGCTCAGTATTATGGAACTGGTAGAAGAAAAAATGCTGTTGCAAGAGTGTTTTTATCACCTGGCACTGGTAAAATAGTAATTAATAAAAGAGACATAGAGAATTACTTTGATTTTGAGACATTAAAAGTTATAGTCAAAGAACCATTGATGATTACTGATACGATTGACAAGTTTGACGTGGAATGCACAGTTAAAGGCGGAGGGTTCACAGGCCAAGCCGGAGCTGTCAGACATGGTATATCAAGAGCTCTGTTGGAAGCTGATATTGATTTAAGACCTATTCTTAAAAAAGCGGGATTCCTTACAAGAGACTCAAGAATGGTAGAGAGAAAGAAACCTGGATTAAAGAAAGCCAGAAAATCTCCACAATTCTCAAAAAGATAATATTATGCCATACCGGGCCGGCTTTCAGTCGGCCTTTACTAATTTAATAAAGTGTTTACTTGGTACCCACTATAAAAAACAAGAAATGAACATAATTGTTTATTTTTGTAGGTACTCCAGGAGCATTTAAATGTTAAGGGAGTTTTTTTATGAAAAAAATTACAACAGATTATTTGGTTAAAAGTGCAATTATTGCAGCCTTGTACATAGCAGTAACCCTTGTTTTTCAAGCGGTAAGTTTTGGTCAAATACAATTCAGGATTTCTGAAATCTTTGTGCTATTTGCCTTTATAGATCCAGCCTATTTAGTAGGATTGACATTGGGCTGCGCCATAGCCAATTTTTTCAGCCCATTTGGTTTAATTGATGTGGTTTTTGGAACTGCAGCCACTTTTCTGGCTCTTCTATTCATCATCCTTGTAAGACGAAAACTTGGCATGGGTTTGAAATCACTATTTCTTGCCAGCCTTGGACCGGTGATATCCAATGGAATAATAATTGGGGTTCAGCTTAACTATATGCTCAACCTGCCATTGATACCTTCAATTATTTTTGTAGCCTTGGGTGAGTTTGCAGTGGTTTCAATCATTGGGACGCTTGTTTTCAAGTCCTTGATTATAAAGACTAAATTTATTGAGTTGATTACAATAAAGCAATAAGATAGTCATCGGATAAAAACACATTTTGTTAATATGACAATAATAAAGACCCATGAAAATTTTGTTTTCATAGGTCTTATTTTTTAAACAAATATAATAATCTCTCTTGCAAATTAATAAAAAGTTTGGTATTATAGTTGAATATTCAACTAAATATAATTTTCTATCGCTATTTGCAAATCTAATAATAGGATTTTCTATATTATTATCATGCAATACTCAATAAGATTCAATTTATCCGATGACTAACAGTGCTAAGACTCCCACTTCTATAAGTGGGAGATAAGCACTGTAGAGTCCCTGGATAACGGTTTCTAAGGTTCAGGTGGCGTTTCAAACGCCATCTGAACCCAAGAAGCCCTGTTGATAATAAAAAAATTGGAGGTAAGATTTTGATAAAGATATTTAATCAGGAAGTACTGGTTCTTGATGGAAGAAAAATCATATATGACAGAGATAGTATATCTGATGACGAAAAAGGAAGATTGGGAGAATCGTTCAGTTGGAAAGATGCAAAAAAAGGAACAGTTTCTTACAGAATAATCAATGATCATAATTACTCTGATGATAAAGAGAATCTAAGACTGAAATTCGACTCTATTACAGCTCATGACATAACATGCGTAGGAATAATTCAGACAGCCAGCACCAGTGGTATGACTAAATTTCCACTACCATATGTTATGACGAATTGTCATAACAGTCTTTGTGCGGTTGGCGGAACTATAAACGAGGATGACCATAAATTTGCTTTATCCGCAGCCAAAAAATTTGGAGGGATTTACGTGCCTCCCAATCTTGCCGTGATTCATTCATATAATAGAGAAATGACAGCGAAATGTGGAAGTATGATATTGGGTTCAGACAGCCATACCAGATACGGCTCTTTAGGAACAATGGCAGTAGGTGAAGGAGGAGGAGAGCTAGCCAAACAACTTTTGCAGCAAACCTATGATCTGAAACCTCCTGGCGTAGTTGCCATATATTTGACAGGAAAACCTAATTCCGGTGTAGGTCCTCAAGATGTAGCCCTGACTCTGATCAAAGCAGTTTATGATAATGGGCTGGTTAAAAATAAAGTGATGGAATTTATTGGTGAGGGTGTTTTGTCATTGCCGATTGAGTTTAGAAATGGAATCGACGTTATGACAACTGAAACAACTTGCTGGAGCTCTATTTGGGAAACAGACGACGAGGTCAAAAAATACTATGAGATTCATGGTAGACCAGATGATTACAAGAAATTATATCCTGAACCTGCTGCTGTATATGATGCGATTGTAGAACTTGATTTGTCGAAGGTTAAACCGTCAATAGCACTACCTTTTCATCCGAGCAATGTATTTACTATTGAGGATCTAAAAAATAATGCAAAAGATATTTTTGCACAGATTGAAGCGGATAGCAAAAAAACATTTGAATCAAATGATATTAAAGTGGATCTGATGAGTAAAATCAAATCCGGTAAAATACATGTGGAGCAAGGCATTATTGTAGGATGCTCTGGAGGTACATTTGACAATATAGTTGCCGCTGCCGATATTATGAGAGGCAAATCAACTGGAAATGATTCGTTCACAATGAGTATTTATCCTGGCAGTCAACCAATAATGATGGAACTGATAAGGAATGGGGTAGCTGCAGATTTAATGGGAGCTGGAGCATTGATTAAACCTGCATTCTGCGGACCATGCTTTGGTGCAGGAGACACCCCTGGCAACAACGAGCTTTCAATCAGACATGCAACACGAAACTTCCCAAACAGAGATGGATCACAACCGACTGACAATCAGATCTCAATGGTAGCATTAATGGATGCCAGATCAATAGCTGCTACTGCGATCAATGGTGGGATCCTGACCGCCTCCGACGAGATAGACGTGGAATACAAGCCTAAAAATTACTATTTTGATAAATCAATATACGAGAAAAGAGTTTATAATGGATGGCAAAAGGCGGATGAGTCCGTAGAGCTTATACTTGGACCTAACATTAAACCCTGGCCTAGTTTTCCGGAGATGACAGAAAGTGTTATATTGAAAGTTGTCACACATATAACCGATCCAGTTACGACAACTGATGAATTGATTCCCTCTGGTGAAACATCCTCATATAGATCCAATCCTATAAGATTAGCCGAATTCACATTAGCTAGGAAAGACCCGGATTATGTCAAGAATTCGAAAAAAGTGTATGAATATGAGTTATCCAGAGAGCGAGGAGAAGATCCTAGTGAAAAATACGACGAATTAAAAGATATATATGAAGTGATCAGAACCATCAAGGGGTTTGAGAACCTGAATCCTGAAGAGGTCGGTATAGGCAGCACCATATATGCCAATAAACCTGGAGATGGTTCAGCCAGGGAACAAGCGGCTTCATGTCAAAGGGTTTTAGGTGCTTGGGCAAATATAGCCAAGGTATATGCGACAAAGAGATACCGATCCAATCTGATCAATTGGGGTATCATACCATTTTTGATTGAAAGCGAGGACCTGATTTCCAAAGAAGATTATATTTTCATACCAAACATCATAGGCTCAATTAAAAGTAAGAATGATTCAATAAAAGCTTATGTCATTAAAGATATACCTGTTGAGATTGAGTTGTCTTTAGGGCAGTTGACGGATAAAGAAAGAGAGACTCTAATCAGCGGATCAATGATCAATTACAATAAAAAAGGCCAATAGCTGTTTTGTGAACACATTGAAATATAAGCTATATTGGGACTGGAGGAAAAAAATGGGAAAAATTAAAATGACTAAACCTATAGTAGAATTAGACGGCGATGAAATGACACGTATAATTTGGAAATGGGTAAAAGAAATATTGATCGAACCTTATGTTGATTTAAAAACAGAGTATTATGACCTGCATATTAAGAACAGGGACAATACAAAGGAACAGGTAACGATAGACGCCGCTAAAGCAATAAAAAAATATCGGGTGGGCGTTAAGTGCTCAACAATAACGGCTAATGAGGACAGAAAAAATGAATATGATCTAAAAGTTGTAGGAATTAGCCCTAATGGTATAATTAGAGGTATTTTAGACGGTACAGTTTTCAGAAAACCTATCACAATCAGCACTATTGTTCCCTATGTTCCCGGCTGGAAAAACCCCATAACTGTAGCCAGGCACGCTTATGGAGATGTTTATTCATCTACCGGAGCCATCATCGAACCAAACACAAAGGCTGAACTTGTTCTAACCGACAGTAGTGGCAAAGAAGAAAGAAAAACTATTTTTGAGTTTGAAGAGAGAGGCGTTTTGCTGGCCGAGTATAATCTTGATTCATCCATTAAAGATTTTGCTCATAGCTGTTTTAGATATGCGTTAAGTGAAAAAACGGATTTAATGTTTGCTACTAAGGATACCATATCAAAAATCTATGACAACAGATTTAAAGAAATATTTGAGGAGATGTACCTGCATGAATTTGAGCATCTATTCAAGGAATCTGGAATAGACTATACCTATACTTTAATAGATGATGCCGTGGCTAAAATAATGAAATCAAGCGGCGGAATCATATGGGCATGTAAAAACTATGACGGTGATGTTATGAGCGATATGGTTGCAGCTGGATTTGGAAGCCTGGCACTGATGACATCTGTATTGATTTCACCGGATGGTGCTTACGAATATGAAGCGGCGCATGGTACGGTTAAAAATCACTACTATAGATATCTTAAAGGCGAAAAAACATCAACAAATCCCATTGCAATCATATACGCGTGGACAGGAGCTCTCAGAAAGCGTGGTGAGCTGGATGATAATGCTGAATTGATGGCATTTGCCGATGCACTTGAAAAAGCTGTAGTTCAAACAATTGAAAGCGGGGTTATGACAAGAGATTTATTCGACATGTCCACATCTGCGAATAAAACATGGGTTACAGCAGAAGAGTTAGTTTCTGAGATAGATAAAAACCTGAAGATATAGGAAAAAGCTAGACAGCAATTCGCTGTCTTTTTTTTATACAAGTAAAATGATATAATTAGCTTATTAAATGCAGGAGGTGCAAAATGAGTATAATCAGTTGTTTTCTGATGCCCCATCCGCCACTGATCATTCCGGACATCGGAAAGGGAGAAGAAAAGAAAATACAAGATACCATTGACTCCATGGATAAGATAGGCACGTTGATTTCAGAATACAGTCCAGATACAATAGTCGTTATAACGCCCCATGGCAATCTATTCAGGGATGCTATCTCAATCAATTATGACAAGCTGCTGATTGGTGATTTCGGCTCCTTTGGACATGGCAATATCAGTCAGGATTTTATCAATGACAGGGAATTTGCCGATGCTTTAGTCGAAGAGGCGACAGATAATAACATACCGGCGGTTTTGGTTGACTATAATCTAAAAAAAGAATATATGCTAGATTCGAGGTTGGACCACGGCGTATTGGTTCCTTTGTATTTTGTGACAAAATACTATAAGAGATTTGATCTGGTGCACATTACTTATGGACTTTTGTCAAATATGGATCTGTATGGATTTGGCCAGGTGATTCAACACACATCTCATAAACTGAATCGCAAGACTGTTGTAATTGCCAGTGGAGATTTGTCCCATAGATTGACCAGAAATGCGCCATCAGGGTTTTCAGATACCGGACCTATATTTGATGGGCTGATGATGAAATATTTGGAAGAAGACAACCGAACAGATATTATGACCATGGACGGTAAACTAACAGAAAAAGCAGGAGAGTGCGGCTTAAGGTCAGTTCAGATTATGATTGGAGCTCTTGACGGGTTAGTCACAAAAAACAGGGTTTTCTCTTACGAGGGACCGTTTGGTGTGGGGTATGGCTGCGCTGAACTCACTGTAACAGGCAGTCAGAGTGATAAAAGACTACTGCAAGAAATAGAAAGAAAAAACAATGCCATTAAAGCTGAAGTCAGAGAAAAGGAAGACGAATATGTTTGGTTGGCCAGAAAGACACTTGAGACCTATGTGTCTGATAAAAAAAGAATCACGCCAGACGAGAATGTTCAGGATAAGGTAATGCTGACAGAAAAAGCTGGTGTATTTGTATCTCTAAAGAAAAATGGCGAGTTAAGAGGATGCATTGGTACCATAGAGCCAACAAAAAAAAATATTGCAGAAGAGATCATCACCAATGCAATAAGCGCAGGGATATATGACCCAAGGTTTAAACCGATAGATGAAGATGAGCTTGATCAGTTGGTCTATTCTGTGGACATTTTGATGAAACCTGAAAAGATCAAAACAAAAGACATGCTGGATCCCCAAGAATATGGCGTTATTGTGAGCAAGGGACATAAAAAAGGTTTGTTGCTGCCTAACCTCGAAGGGGTGGATACTGTGGATGAACAGCTAAGAATTGCTTTACGAAAAGCAGGAATCAATCCATGGGAAGAATATGAGATGGAAAGATTCAGGGTCATCCGACATCATTAGGAGGGGAAAGATGAAATCAGCACTTTATTGGCAGAGAGAAGAAGATAGCATCAGGTGCCTTTTATGTCCTCATCTGTGTCTTATTGCAAATAGTAAGACAGGTAAATGTCGGGAAAGGAAGAATGTTGATGGGCAATTATACTCTTTGAATTACGGCGTCATAACCTCTATAGGACTTGATCCGATTGAAAAAAAACCACTCTATCATTTCATGCCGGGCACAACGATATTGTCTTTTGGCAGCAGAGGATGCAATTTGAGTTGCAGCTTTTGTCAGAATCACCGAATTTCCTTGGAGCCAAATCCGCCATCAGTCATCATGTCACCCGAAGAGGCAGTACAAAAAGTTAAGGATGAGCATCTAACTTCAATTGCCTTCACCTACAACGAACCCACAGTATGGTATGAGTTTATGCTGGATACAGCCAGATTGGCAAGGGAATCTCAAATCAAGACGGTATGTGTTACGAATGGATTTATCAATAAGGAACCATTAGAAGAATTGTTAGGATACATGGATGCTTTCAACATAGATCTCAAGTCTTTTTCTGAATCGTTCTACAGGAAAATCTGTGGGGGACAACTAGAACCCGTTCTCAGTACGATAAAAACGATAAATAAACGAGCCCATCTGGAGATCACGACACTTGTTGTAGAAAATGAAAATGACGATTTGGTGGAGCTTGAAGAGCTGTTCAAATGGATTGCTTCTATTGATACCGGTATTATCCTGCATCTGTCGAGATATTACCCATCCTATAAAATGACCAATCCGGCAACGAAAATAGAAACACTGATAAAAGCTAAGCGACTGGCTGAAAAACATTTAGATAATGTTTATATAGGCAATGTACCTGGAATAAGATAAAAGGCAGAGATTAAAAATCACTACCTTTTTCTATGACAATATCCATTTTGGAGATTATATAGTCATAACCACCTGTGCCATGTGGTATTGTGCAATGACTGCAGTCTTTGATATTGTTGTTTTTGATATAGTTGCCACCGCACTGGTCTTTTAGCATGTAGAGAGGGCAAAAGCAGAACAAACAATTGAAGTTCTCGTCTTTAAGACCTTTGTGGCAGGGAAAGTACTCGCAGCTTTTATTCTGTACAAATTTAAAGTTTTTATTCATTACACACTCCTTGATTATACTGAATAACACTATAACAAAAAAAACAAAAAAATTCTATATCTTAGACAAAAAAATATACTGAAGCCCAACGTTTCAATATTAATAAAAATGAAGTTGTGTTATAATTAAATTGCGATATATTATAGAAATGTAAATAAAGGAGTATCTCATGAATTTCTTTAATTATCTTATTCTTGGAATCATATATTTTATTGGTAGTTCGACTTCTTTCACCTTTGGAATTGGTTACTTTACCCTATACAGACCTATTTTTTCGGGACTACTAACTGGTGTGGCATTGGGTAATCCAATGCTGGGACTTATGACTGGCGCTATAACCAATCTATTATTCATAGACTTCACATCTACAGGAAGCTCGCTAAAGGGAGATCCGTGCATGGCCGGGATTCTAGCTGCCATGTTGGCTATAAAACTGGACATCATGCCGGGAGCGGCCATCGCTATCGCATATCCAGTGAGCATGGTAGGGTTGGTGATCTGGAGATACAGGCTTACATATAATGTTAGATTTACAGATATATTAAAGAACAGCATCAACAAAAATCCTATAAAAGCTCTGAAAAGATACACCATATTTTTGCCTCAATTGGCATTGTTGATTGGCAGTATAGTGGTAACCTTTATAACAGCTTTGGCAATATTTTCCTTAAGTGCAACATTCCTTGGATTGGTTCCAAAACTGGAGATTGTATTGAATACCACTGGCATATTAATGGTCATACTAGCAGCATCATCTGCCATACTGTGGTTTAAGTACAAATATAATATCATATTATTTTCTATCACGTACTTGGTTTCAGTATATTTTCATTTTGATACATATCTCGTACTTGTAGTCATTCTAATCATTTCCGCTCAGAAAAGAAAACCTATAACAAATGAAAAATATAAATCTTCGATTCTATCAACAAAACACATTATTAGGTCATGGTCCTTATGGATGAATTTCAATCACTCTTGCTATAATTATGAATTGCTTCAAGGAGCATCCTTTAGTTATAGTATGGTGCCCATTCTGAAAAAGTTATACCTTGGAAAAAAAGAAGAGAGAGAAAACTCAATCCGAAGACATTTTGAATTTTTCAATACAGAACCCAACATCGGTACGGCTATTCATGGCTACATCATTCAACTCGAGGATCGAAAGATATCTGACAGAAGGATAACAGACGCTGATATAACAGATACAAAAAAGGGTCTGATGGGAGCTGTTTCAGATATGGGTGACTCAACAACCCAGACTGTACTGGCACCGCTTCTAATACTGGGTATGATTTATGGAGTGGTTTCGGAAGAGATATCTTTTTTTATCATCTCGGCATTGATGATGTCCGGATCAGTGATATATTTATCGCTAAAGGGTTATTTTGATGGATTTTATTATGGAGAAGAAGGCGTTTTAAGAAGGGTCAATCTGTTAAAGGAAATCAAATTGTTTAAAATATCTGATAAGCTTTTTGTCATCATTTTAGGATTAGTGACAGGTGAGACTATCTTCAAGATTTTAACGATGCTTCAGGTTGATAAGATTACTAGCGGTTCAGCGGGTCTGTTAGTACTGTTTGTGATTTTCAATTATCTCATCAGAAAAGGCATAAAGATAGAGCTGATTATATTGGCATTATATCTGTTAAACATTGTATTTTTAATATTTGTGTAAACTGGAGGACATAATGAAAAATTTAGAAGAACTGAAAAAGAGCATTGATAAGAGCAAAAAAATGAAGCTGGTTGTTGTATCTGCAGAGGAAGATAATGTCCTAGTTGCGGTAGAGCAGGCATTCAAAGACGGTTTCATAGAGCCTATTCTTGTCGGCAACAAGAAAATGATTATAGACATCATTAAAAAGAACAGTCTAAGTTTTGAGTCTGAAGCAATTATCGAAGCAAGTGATTTTGATGAAGCAGCTGAAATATCCGTTAAGCTTGTCAGCAGCGGGAAAGCGGATTTTCTGATTAAAGGGCTGTTGGACACATCAATCATATTGAAAGCGGTATTAAATAACGATTGGGGTCTTAAGACAGGTAGACAATTGAGTCATGTGATGCTCTATGAGATTCCTGCCTACCATAAGCTATTGATGCTTACAGATGGCGGGATGGTTACATATCCTGACCTTGAGACTAAGAAGCAATTGATAATCAACGCTGTAGAGGCAGCCAGAGGGCTAAAATATAAGCAGGTCAAGGTAGCATGCCTGGCAGCAAAAGAGAAGGTTAACTCTAAGATGCAAGCAACTGTAGATGCTCAGGCACTGAAGGATATGTCAAACGAAGGCGTTTTTGGTGAAGATGTAATCGTGGAAGGCCCAATAGCACTGGATTTGGCCATATCATTTGAAGCAGCCGAAATCAAAAAATATGAAAGCTCCGTTGCCGGAGATGCAGATATCTTGCTGGTACCAAATATTGAAATGGGTAATGGAATCGGCAAAGCCATAAGCTATTTCGGAAACGGAACAGGAGCCGGTGTCATTATGGGTGCAACAGCACCGATTGTTCTGGTATCAAGATCCGATACTGAGAGAGCAAAGTATTACTCTATATTGTTTGGAAGTCTAATTGCCTCAAAAAAATAGAAAGCAAGCAAAAAAACCTTGAACCCAAGGTTTTTTTGTTGAAAGAAAAATATGGTGATATTTGTCCTGAAATAATATATAATTTACAAATGCGAATATAGATACTGAAGGTGATAGAATGAAAATAATAAAAGAAATATTGATTATTTTAGGTATATACTATTTAGGACTTCTGATATCAGATCTGATCAGTGGCCTTTTTTTCATACCTGGAAACATAATTGGAATGGGGATATTGTTTCTTCTTTTAAATGCAGGCATTGTGAAAATAGACCATATTAAGCATACCAGTGGTTTTCTACTTAAGCATATGGGATTTTTCTTTATACCGCTCGGGGTTGCTTTTTATGTTCTTTTTGATGAAATCAGACCGGTCTGGGTAGAGATATTTACTATTCTAATTGTGTCTAATATATTTGTGATGGCTTTTACAGGTAAAATAGTGGAGCTTTTCATTATTAACGAAGACAAAAAGGAGGCAAGCTGATGTTATTGATTGGAATAATTTTGACGATACTTGCCTACATGGCATCACTATTCATTTCCAAAAGAATTAGAATATCTTTTTTAAACCCTATACTAATTGCTACTTTGATTATCGTCGCTGTCATTCACTGGAGCCCGCTATCTTACGAGACCTACGCCGAGGGAGGTACATACATCGTTAAGATTCTAGGACCTTTGGTAGTGGTGCTTGCTGTTCCGCTGTACAACAATAAACATATTTTAAAAAAATACTATAAACCAATCTCATTAGGAGTTCTTACAGGAGTGATCAGCTCAGCTGTTTCAGTGGTAGTGCTAAGCTGGTTGATGCGATTGGATATGGACCTCATGTTGTCCTTGCTTCCAAAGTCTATTACGACGCCGATGGCAATAGAAGTATCGGAAATTATAGGAGGCATAAAAGAATTGACTGTGGTTTTTGTGGTAATAACAGGTATGTTTGGAGCCTCAATAGGGCCATTGGTGTTTAATGTTTTTAAAATTAGAAATGATACGGCAAGAGGAATGGCGCTGGGAGCTGGGGCTCACGGGGTAGGAACTGCTAAGGCTGTCGAAATCAGTGATCAGGCAGGCGCAGCTAGTAGTTTGTCTATGATTCTTTGTGGCGTAACAACAATCATATTGTCAGTTATTGTAATGAAAATTATATAGATTAGTATTTAAACTATTTTTTCCAAACTGTTTTGCAGTAGATCTGTACAGGTATGGATTCCAGTATTTGACCGGCGTGCTCAATTTTTATATTGTCTCCGACAGACAGCTGGTTGATGGATATGTTTTTAAAGACAGTCTCTCCCATCATGTAAGCCATGTAGAGAGGAGATTCACCCGAGGTGCTTTTGATCAGGATGCTATCGTTATCTATTTGGCTGATGGTACCATCCAGAAGATTTTCTTCGATAATTCTATCTGGCAGACAAGTGATAATAATCAACATGACAGAAAAAACTGTAATCACAAAAATTTCCATATTACCTCTAATTTCAAATGTATTTCAACATATATTTTGACGTAGTTCAATCATAAAAAGTTCCTTTCAGTGACTATAACCTTCATAGAATAAATAGTAATTATATGGTAGTATAATTAGAGTGATATCTGAATATACAAATCAAAAAAGGGGTGGGGTATGCAAGAGAAAGTTTTTACCATTAGGCAGTCTTTATCTATCTACGCCTTAATCATTGTATTGTTTTATGTATCTAGTATTTTTTTTCAGACAAGATATGGATTAATGGGTATACCCTTGACTCAATTGTTTGGCTTGTTACTTCCCGGACTCATAATGGTTCTGATATTGAAAAAGAATTTTAGAAGCGTTTTTTTGTTAAATACAACAAAATCACATAAGTATTATTGGATTGGGCTTGGATTATGGTTAATTGCATTGATTGTTAGTGGTATCTATACTTCTTACGCCATTGAGTTTCTACCCGAGGAGACAGAATTATTAGACGCTTTCAATTATATCTTTGAGAATGTTTCCTTAACAAATCAGATTCTTATGATTGCTGTCTTACCTGCTATAGTCGAAGAATTACTATTCAGAGGTTTGTTCTTGTCGTCGTTTCTAAAACATACAAGACCTTCAATAGCTATAATAGCGACGTCATTTATGTTTGCTGCTATGCATTTTAGCTTGTTAAAACTGTTTACCACATTTATCTTAGGATGTACATTTGGATATGTGGCTTATAAATCTAGATCAATACTTCCAGCAGTTTTTCTGCATTTTGTAAACAATGGTTTTTCAGTGTTGGTGGTAAATTATCTGTCGGATTTTGAATTTGTTGACCCCCTTATTTTCCATCACAGCCATATCACGGCTTTGTTATTGGGATTAGTTTTGATTATTGCAGCTATTATCATGACACATAAGAGAGGCTTATATCATGACCACTGGACAGAATAAGATTTCTAAATTAACTAAAATAGGCTATGGTGCTGGCAATCTGGGATTTGGCATTGTGTTTCAATGCTTGGCAGCGTACCTTCTTTTTTATTCAACAGCCGTGCTAGGTATTCGCGGCAGACATATTGGAACCATAATGGCTATAGGTGTTTTTTGGGATGCTGTGACAGATCCTTTGATGGGTTATATCTCTGACATCACTCATTTTAAAAAATGGGGAAGAAGACACTTATATTTGCTGGTTGGTACTATTTCGATAGCCGTTTTCAATGCCTTGTTATGGAATATCAATCCTGATTTCCCTATATCCATCAAACTAATTTTCATACTGATTTTCTTTCTACTACTCAAAACAGCATTGACTGTTTATGGGACGCCGTATACAGCTCTAGGGGCTGAATTGTCTGATGACTACGATGAAAGAACATCAATACAAAGCTATAAGACGCTAGCTTTCTTACTAGGATTGGCTTTACCTATGGTAGTGGGGCTGTTATTGTTCTTCAAATCCACACCGGAATACCCTATAGGTCAATTGAACCCAAGGGGCTATTCGATGATGGGAATAGCGACATCGCTTTTGATGGTCATAACGGGTTTGATATGCTTTTTCTCTACATACGCCTTAAGATTGAATAAATCCGCTGAAAGTTTAATAAAACGGCGAAGAGAAGGGAAGCGTAAATTAGCATTTTTAGAAGCCTTGGAAAACAAGTATTTCTTATATGTTTTTATGGGATATCTATTTATTAATGTTTCTTCAGCGCTGATAGGAAGTATCGGATTACATGTTTTCACCTATACATTTGACTTGAACAGCAACCAGATAGCCTTGGTAATGGGATTTTTCTTTCTTGGAAGCATAGTGTCGTTGCCATATTGGTTGGATCGGTCAAAAAAATATGATAAAAGACCAATTATGATGACCTGTATCAAAATATCCGCCATGGCCTCATTTGTCTTTTTAGTAGCGGTTTTCACAAGGATTGTTGTCATTAGGCTTCATTTTATACTATGGCCAATTGTATTCGTCCTGGGATTTGGATCAGGCGGATTGTTTATGCTACCGCCATCTATGATAGCTGACACCATTGATTATGAAGAACAAGAGAAGGGTTTCCGATCAGAAGGCATCTATTTTGGTGCATTGACATTTGGCTATAAGATTATTCAATCACTTGTGTTGTTTGTTGTAGGGGTCCTACTTGATTTGATCAAATTCGATTCTGGTCTGAGCTCACAAACCACTTATACTTCCATAATGTTGGGCATTATTCTTTGCTTAGGAAGCTTGGTTGCATTCTTTGCAGGGTATTTGTTTTTAAAGAAATACACGCTTACAAAAGACATTATAGAAAAAATACAAAAAAACCTGACAGAAAGAAAAACCAAAGAACAAACATTTTAGATAAAACAGGAGGGTATTATGATCAAAGGATTTGAATTTTTACTACCGACAAAGATCATTTACGGGATTGGATCTTTGCAGCAATTGCCTGAAGAGTTGAAACTATTTAATCCCCAAAAAATAATGGTGATAACAGACCCAAAGCTTATCAGTTTGAAATTGACCGATAAACTGGAAGAGGTATTGAAAGGGTATAGTTATATCATCTGTGATGAGGTGGAACAAAACCCAAAAGATTACAATATCACTAAAGCAGCTGAAATAGCACGTAACGAAGGTGTGGATCTAATTGTAGCTTTTGGAGGAGGGAGTCCAATAGATGCTGCAAAGGTTATTTCCATACTTGCGGCTCAGGATGGTGATATATACGATTACATGCATAAGAAAAGAAGTATAGAAAAAACGGTTCCAATGATTGCAATACCCACAACAGCCGGTACTGGTAGTGAAGTGACTTTTTCATCTGTTATTACAGATACGACGGAAAAGTTTAAATACACCGTCAAAAGCCCTCTGATTGCAGCCAAAGTCGCCATTATAGACCCTCTTCTGACCATTACTTTACCGCCATGTATCACAGCTACCACAGGTATTGATGCCTTAACACATGCCATTGAAGGATATACATCTCTTAAGGCAGAACCTATAGCCGAAGCTCTGGGACTTTATGCTGTCAGTTATCTGACTGAAAACCTCGAAAAAGCATTTAAAAACGGAAATGACATCGAGGCCAGGGACAATATGATGATGGGAAGTCTGATGGCTGGTTTATCATTCGGGCATTCTGATGTTGGTGCAGTTCACTGTATGGCTGAAGCATTGGGAAGCATATATGACGCACCTCACGGCACATGTAACTCGGTATTGCTTCCGTATGTCATGGAGTACAATCTGACTGCTGTAGAAAGAAAATATGCCAACATAGCAAACTATATGGGTTTATTCGGGCCTAATGAACTAATGACAGCCTCTGAGGGAATTGAAAATATCAAAATTCTCTCTAGAAAAATCGGTTTGCCTAGCTTGAAGTCTTTAAATGTAAATCCTAATGATTTTGAACTGTTGTCAGAAATGTCGGAAAAAAACAGCTCAACACTAAACAATCCTAGACCAATCAATAAAGAAAGTTATCTAAAAATCTTCAAAAGAGCCTACGCAGATAGTTAGAATAAATATTAAGTTTTATTAATAAATAGATATTCTGTTGTATTTTCAGCGACTTTGCTCTATACTACTGAAATATAAGAATGTTATTTAACATGAGATTGATTTAATCTCTATTAAACCCAACAACCCATGAAAGAGGGCATGCGTTGTTGGGTTTTTGATGTTATACTAAGAATATGTAATAAATAGCGGAAGAAATAAAAGGAGGATAATTGTATGAAATTGAATGATTTCAAGCTTGAAGTTTTTTTTGGTAAATACGAGTTTTCAGCACCTTATCTATTAACACAATCTGATTGTCAGTCCATGACAGTAAAAGAATTGCTTGAGTTAGCAGGTGAGTCTGAAGAAGGCTTGCTTGACAATTGGCTAGGGTATACAGAAGTCCCCGGAGGACTGGAGTTAAGGCAAGAAATAGCCGCGCTATATGATAGCATCGGTCCAGACGGAATCCTTGCACATTCGGGAGCACAAGAGGCTATTTTCAATTTTATGAATGCTATGCTTGATAAAAGCGACCATGTGATTACAATGTTTCCAACCTATCAGTCCTTGTTTGAGGTGGCCGATGCCATAGGCTGTGAGGTTGACAGGTGGCATTTGATACAGGAAGAGAATCAGTGGATCATAGATATTGACCAGTTAAAAGAACTGATCAAACCTAATACAAAACTGATTTGCATCAATACACCCAATAACCCCACAGGCTTTACGCTAACGAATCAGCAGATGATCGAAATTGCTGAAATTGCTAATCAAAACGGAATCTATATTTTTTCAGATGAGGTATACAAAGGACTAGAACTAGATGGCATAAACAGGAAATGGTTCGCTGATCTCTATGACAAAGCGGTTTCACTCGGTGTTATGTCTAAGGCTTATGGATTAGCAGGTCTTAGAATAGGATGGATAGCGACAAAGGACAAAACCATACTTGAAAAAATGACAAAATTCAAGCATTATACAACCATATGCAACAGCATCACCTCTGAATATCTAGCAACAATCGCATTAAAAAATGGGGAGAAAATTCTCGATCGTAACCTGGATATCATAAAAAAGAATCTGGCGTTTTCTGATGTTTTTTTTGAAAAACACAGAAATCTGTTCCAATATAACAAACCCATGTGCGGACCGATTGCCTTTCATCGCTTGAAATTGGATATTTCAATCAATGATTTTTGCAACCAAATGGTAGAGGAACAGGGGATACTGCTCCTGCCAGCTGAAATATACTCTTACGAGGGTAATTACTTTAGGATGGGGTATGGTCGCCTTGATTTTGAAAATAATCTGAAAAGATTTGAAGAGTATCTTATAAGCAAAAAACTTGTGTGATGATTATCAGGTTTTTTTATTCTAATTTTCTAAATATGAAAAGCAGATATCATAAAATTGTTTAAGCACATCTACCATCTCATGTCGCTGGCTTCTTGAACAGATTTTAGCGGATTCATTGCATATCAAACATTTTCTGGCTTCAAATCCTAGGGTAGATCTGGAAATATGATTTAATTGAATATCAATTACATCAATATCGAGCAATCTTCCAAGGGAATGATTGTTTTCTATATCCACCATCAATTCTTTTGTTTTTATAGGATTAGAGGCGATAGACAACATTATTACAGGTCCTGAAAATCCATCAGTTGAGCAATATCTATCAATAATATCAATACTGTTATCCCATAACACTGCTTCAATTTTCTTTAAACCCGATTTAAATATATTCTTGATTATTTCATTATTCTTTTCTGATCCCGGCGTGTTGATGGTAAAGCTAATGATCGGTAGATTATGAACCGTTATCATCTCAATCTGTTTTTTGTATCTTTCTTCCCTGTCATCTAGTAATTGAGCTACATTGAATCCGTCCATCCCATCACCTGCCTCAAACTAAATGTTTTTGGAGTTATTGTTTTATGATTGAATATTTTATTAATATGTATTATAATAATAATTAGTTGAATTGTCAACTAATTAAGCAGTTACCAATTGGAGTGTTTTCATTCTGACTTAAAGGAGATTTTGTGATAATAGAAAGAGAAATAATAAGAGAAATAGTAACCATTTCGAGATGCATAGCGTCTATCAGGAATGAGGAATTCAATAAGCAGGATTTGACAAGAGGACAGCACTCATTTTTGACCAGAATTATGGAAAACCCGGGCATAAGCCAGGAAGAATTATCCTATATGCTTAGATTTGATAAAACAACAACTGCTAAAGCATTAAAAAAACTGGAAGAAAAGGGTTATATCAAAAAACACAAGTCTAAAATAGATAGAAGATCTTGGGCTCTCTATCCAGATGATAAGCTGATAGACATTTATCCGCATCTAATTACTATGATAGACAACACTGCAAAGCATGGACTGGACGGATTTAGTGAAAGTGAACTGGATGCTATTAAGATGTTTTTGGAAAGAATCAGAGTCAATATAGATTTGGAATGGGGAAAAATAAAATAACAAATTTACTGGAGGGCTATATGAGCACGGTTCAAACATTGTTTGTCGCAGTTTTAGGCGGTTTAATTGGATTGAGACTAAGAATTCCAGCAGGGGCGTTGATTGGGTCCATAGTGGCGTCAGCATTGTATAATATACTGTCTTCCAAAGGATATATCCCTTACAACTTCAGATTAGTCGCACAAATGGTTGTAGGGGGATATATTGGTCTGAGCTTCTCTAGAAACAGTCTTTTTCAAATAAAATCAAGTATACTACCTCTTTTACTTATGGTAGTAGGGATGTTTGCATTCAGTATTTTGATGGGATTGTTTTTACATAAAGTGGCTGGCATTGATTTAGCCACAGCCATGCTGGGCACTGCTCCTGGGGGCATAGCTGAAATGTCGATTATCGCAGATTCCTATGGTGCAGATGTTTCAATAGTGGCATCTATGCACTTGATAAGAATAGTTAGCATAGTTATCTTTCTTCCGCCGGTTATAAGAAAAGTTTTAATACTTTTGTTAAATCATTAATAAGGTTTTAATTATGGATAATTTGGATTTAAGCAATAAAATCAAGCAAGCAGCTCTTAAAGCATTAGTATATGAAGTTGCGGTCACACCAAAACCAGGATTAGTTGACCGCAACAACAATGGCTCACATAATGATATGGATATTTTCACATTTATTGACAGTGCTTTTGCCCTTGAGAGCTATTTTTATGATTGTGCAGAAATTGCGTCAAAAAATATGAACAAAGACTATCATCAAGTTTTTATGAAACTTCGAGATAGGGGCAAGCGAGCCGATCTGGACATGCTCAGCGCTACAGAGGGCATCAACACCCATAAAGGAGCTATTTTTTCTTTAGGCCTGTTGGCGGCGGCAACGGTGTATAGCTATAAAAATGAGAGAAGTTTCAATTATATAAACATATGCAATTATGTCAGCAAATTGACAGAAACAATATTTGAGTTGGATTTTCACGGCAAACAAGCAGAGAAACAAACATCAGGGTTGGACTATTATCATAGTCACGGTATAACCGGAATCAGAGGAGAAGTCAAGTCGGGACTACCGACTATCACAAATCATGCCTATCCCTATCTGGTGCAATTAGTTGAAAGTGGTGTAAAAATAAACGATGGCGCTGTAAATGTATTATTGAAAATCATCATAAATTGTGATGACACCAATCTATTATCCAGGGGGGGAATTGAGGGAATTGACTATGCCAAACAGATGGCGAGAGAGACCCTTGAAGCTGGGGGGATTTTGAATAGTGAAGGAATGCTTAAACTCCAGAAAATGGATGAAGAATTCATTCATAGAAGGCTCAGTCCAGGCGGAGCGGCGGATTTATTGTCATGTACACTGATGTTGTTTTTTTTAGATGCATCTGGTGATTCAAAACCTGGTGATGTTATAAATTTTGACAATTAACCTGTAATTTGATATTTTATTGGTATGTCATATCTTAAAGGTATAAAATGGACAGAGATAAAAGGGATTTTATAGAAGAATCCAATAAAAGAAGTCAGCTATATGGTATTACGAAAAATCAAAAAATGAGCAAAAGAGTACTGGACGATCGGGAACTCAGTGAACGCATTAAGCGCAAACATGAGCTGATTTATGTTGCAAACCCGTTTATCAATCAGCTTTACGACTTTGTAAAATCCTCAAATTTTATTGTCATACTTAATGACGAAGAGGGCTGCATATTAAATATTATTGGTAACGACAACATGCTGCAGAAAGCCTTTGAAACGGCATTGGTACCAGGTGCCTTCATGGGAGAAAAATACATCGGCACAAACGGTATGGGGACTGCATTGCATGAAGGAAGACCGCTGCAGGTTTCCGGAAAAGAACATTACGTCGAAATATTCCATAAGTGGACATGCTCAGGTGCTCCTATCAGAGACCATGAGGGCAAACTGACAGGATGTCTCGATTTGACTGGCGACAAAGAATTGGTTAATTCCCATACATTGGGTATGGTTGCGGCCGCTGCGAAGGCCATAGAAAATATGCTGATTTCAAACTATTATGGCGAAGAACTGGCTTCAAGTAAGATTTATATTGAAACAATCATGAACTCCCTGCCTTCAGCAATATTCACCGCTGATTTTGAAGGCAATATCAAACTAGCCAATAAGCATACGAAATCAATACTCGGTTATACTTCAAAAGATCTATACAAGATGAATGCATCTGACATTATTATCAATTGGACAAAAGTAGTGGAAACAATCAAAAATAATGAGAGTATAATGCAGGAGGATGTTTATGTTCGCCTCAAAATGAATAAAATAGAGGTCAATTTGAGCGTCCATCCGATTTTAGATCATAAAGAAGAAATACATGAAATGGTATTTGTTATCCGAGATGTAAAAAAGATGAGAAAACTAGCGAATAAAGTTACTGGGTCCAAAGCTGTTTATACTTTCGACAAAGTAATTGGTAGTGATCCGGGTTTTCTAAAAACAGTTGAATTTGCCAAAAAAATATCTGATTCAAAGTCGACAGTTTTGCTGATGGGCGAAAGCGGCACAGGCAAGGAAATATTCGCACAGTCAATACAGAACCATAGCAACCGTAGAGACGAGTCCTTTGTTGCATTAAATTGTGGGGCGATACCTAAAAACCTTATTGAGGCGGAGCTGTTTGGCTATGTGGAAGGTGCTTTCACAGGGGCCAAACAAGGTGGACAGACAGGAAAATTTGAAATAGCTGATGGTGGAACATTATTCTTAGACGAAATAGGGGAGATGCCCTACGAGCTGCAAACGAGACTACTAAGAGTTATAGAGGAAGGCGTCATTAGAAGGGTTGGAGGAACTGATGAGATTCCGATTGATGTCAGAATCATTGCAGCAACTAACAAAAATCTGAGAGAAGAGGTAGAAAAGGGAAATTTCAGGAAAGATCTATACTACAGGCTGAATGTTTTACCAATCAGGTTACCGCCACTCAGAGAAAGAAAAATAGATATTCCTCTTTTTATTGATTATTTTATGGATCGTAAATCCAGAAGACTCAATAAAAAGGAAGTTAATATAAAAGAAGAACACATGAGACTGCTGATGGACTATGATTGGCCCGGTAACATCAGAGAATTGGAAAATTTTGTTGAGCTGGTCATCAATACAGAGGGAGTTCCTTTGACATCAGGCAGTAAATTTGAAGTGGTGATTAGCAGGAAAGATCAACATATAGTAGATATTACATTAGATGAACTTGAAAAGGACCATATTTTAAAGGTTTTGAAAAACAACAACGATAATATATCTAAAACAGCAAAAACATTAGGGATTGGTAGAAATACATTATATAGAAAATTGGAAAAACATAAAATAAATGCCCCGAAATAGAACAGTGTTACAAAATGGAACATACAAATTTATAAAAAAATGATCTATTTTGGAACAATAATTAGATTGATTATTTATATGCAATGTAATAATCGCTGAAAGCGTTGTAAACACAAGAGTGAATGTGGAAAAATAAATAACGCTATCTGGCATGAATTTTGCATCATCTCCTGTAAATAAGTTTATGGGAGGTTTTTTTATGAATGGGTATAACGGAAAGATTTTAAGAGTTAACCTGAAAGCTAAAACGATTAAGACAGAAGAGCTGAACGAAGATTTGGCTAAGAAGTATATAGGTGGTAGAGGTCTAGGAACTAAAATCATGATGGATGAAGTTGACCCACAGGTTGATGCTCTTAGCCCTGAGAACAAGCTTTTGATTGTAACAGGACCGATGACAGGCAATCCGGTGGCGACTGGAGGCAGATACATGGTCGTTACCAAGTCTCCACTATCTGGAACCATCGCATCATCCAATTCAGGTGGAAGATGGGGAGCTGAGTTGAAATTTGCAGGATATGATGTCATCATATTTGAAGACAAAGCTGATGAACCGGTTTATTTAAGCATAGAGGATGATAAGGTTGAGCTGTTGTCTGCAGAAGATTTGTGGGGAACCACCGTATCAGTGACGACTAAAAAGCTTGAAGAAAAACATGTAAAAGGCAGCAAAGTATTGACCATCGGTCCAGCCGGTGAGAATTTATCCAAAATCGCTGCAATCCTCAATGATGAGGACAGAGCTGCCGGCAGATCTGGTGTAGGGGCTGTTATGGGATCCAAAAACCTTAAAGCAATAGTAGTTAAGGGATCTGGAAAGCCTAAAGTTTTTGATGATGAAAAACTGAAAGAAATGAATAAGGCACAACTATCTAAAATAAAAGAAAATGGCGTAACCGGCCAAGGTCTGCCTACTTATGGTACAGCTGTATTGGTCAATATACTGAACGAGCTTGGAACTCTGCCAACCAACAATTTCCTGTTGTCTCAGTTTGCAAAAGCTGAAGATATAAGTGGTGAGGCTCTAGCTGAAAAATATTTGATAAAAAACACAGCATGCTATAGATGCCCTATCGCGTGTGGTAGATATGTCAAGATGGAAGCTGGAGAAGGTGGCGGACCGGAATACGAAACACTGTGGGCCTTTGGATCAGATTGCGGTATCAATGATCTTAAATCCATCATAGAAGCAAATTACTGGTGTAATGAAATGGGATTGGACACCATATCGGCAGGTGCTACAATCGCTGCAGCTATTGAATTAAAGCAAAAGGGTTACATCAAGGATGATGAGCTTGACGGCTTAAAGTTAGAGTTTGGCAATGCCACAGATATTATGGAATGGACCAAAAGAATGGGATATAGACAGGGGTTAGGAAACAAAATGGCAGAAGGATCCTATAGACTGGCTGAAGGATACGGTGTTCCTGAGCTTTCCATGACCGTCAAGAAACTTGAGCTTCCGGCATATGACCCAAGGGGTATCCAAGGCCAGGGACTTCAATATGCGACAACCAACAGAGGTGGATGCCACGTAAGAGGCTACTTGATTTCACCTGAGATATTAGGACTGCCAGAGCAATTGGACAGATTTGCTACAGAAGGTAAGGAAACATGGGCGAAAATATTCCAGGATTTAACAGCGACAATTGACTCGCTAGGGGTATGTTTGTTTACTTCATTTGCACTGGGAGCAGGTGATTATGCGGATATGTGTAACGTGATTACTGGATCTGACCATACTGCGGACAGTATACTTGAAGCAGGAGACCGCATTTGGAATCTTGAGAAAATGTTTAACCTAAAAGCAGGAATTGATTCAAGTCAGGATACACTGCCTAAGAGGTTATTGGATGATCCGATAGCTGAGGGTCCTTCGAAGGGATGGACTACCAAGCTTGACGAGATGCTTCCAAAATATTATCAGGCAAGAGGTTGGAGTCCCGAAGGAATACCAACAGAAGAAAAATTAAAATCATTGGGGCTATAAGTTGATTAGCATTGAGATTAGATATTTTGCAACTTTGAGAAGAAATGGTCTCAAGAAAGAGGTTTTGACTTTTGAGGAGGGCATTTCAGTAAGTAAAGTGCTGTCTGAAATTCTAATAGAAGAAAAGGACGTAGCGATACTTTTGGTGAACGGAATCAAAGTGTCATTCGACAAGGAGCTGAAAGACGGAGACATCGTTGCGCTGTTTCCACCTGTCGGAGGCGGTTGAACAAAAAAAACAGAAGCTGGCGAAATTTGCCAGCTTCTTTAAATCTTGAGAGTTATTGATAAAATTTTTCCAGCAAGTCAAAGTGTTTTTTCATGGCATTGTAGGCCTCTTGAGGTCGCTGGTTTTTAATGGCTTCATAAATATCACAATGAATTTTATGAACTACCTCAAGGCTATACGCTTCGATAAACTGGTTCATGGAATCCGAAATAAAAGAATTTGTCAGATTGATCATGCTCATAGTTTGATAATACATTAATTTGTTTTTTGTCATTTTAGAGATAATGAAATGAAAATCCTTGTCTGCATTTGAATCTCTATTGGACGCCATCCTGTCGATGATTGTTTTTAAAATCTCCACCTCATCTTCAGTCCTTCTCCCGGCAGCTAAATAAGCTGCATAGCATTCTGTTGCCAACCGTGCCTCATAGACCTGATGGGAACTCCCACCATAAAGCATAAAAGCCAGAGAGGCCGGATTCATCATAGAAAGAGGAGAAAAGTTTTTTGATATGTAAGGTTCGCCGTCCTCTATTTCTACTAATTCGAGCACTTCCATTATCTTGATGGCCTTCTCGATTGATTTGGAGTTCAATGTTGTTAGTCCAGGTATTTCCTGTAAGTTTTCCAGCTTTGCTCCTGGCTGAAGATGTTCTGATAATATCTGATCTTCGA
>CAKMKB010000122.1:0-6999 GCA_927435965.1 uncultured Clostridia bacterium | reverse complement strand
ATAAGGATTCATGGATCCTTAGGATACATATCACCAATTGAATATAGAATTAAAGCTAGCTTTAATTTAGCAGCTTAGGCAGTATTTAGAAAGTATATTCTTGTTCGGAATAAATTTGTCTAAAAAAGGTTTGCCTTTCCATACTTTTCGATTGAATCAAATAGCTTCTCGCTTAGCATAAACGCTTTTTTATCGAACACCACTAGATAGACTTTCATTTCATGCTGAAGCAAAAATTCACTAATTGCTGAAACAGCTATCTGTATTGCCTGTTCCTTAGGGTAGCCATAGATTCCTGATGAAATCAAGGGAAATGCTATTGATTTGCATTTATGTTCCAGTGCTAGATGAAGAGAGTTTAGATAAGCATTTCTGAGGTGATGAGCCTCTCCATTGTTTCCACCTTGCCAAATTGGTCCGACGGCATGGATCACATATTTTGCATATAGTTTGTATCCTTTTGTAATAACAGCCTCCCCCACAGAGCATTCCCCAATATGATCGCATTCTGCCTGAAGATTCTCCGGTCCTGCTGCTGCAAATATAGCACCACAAACACCTCCACCCATTTTTAGCTTGTTGTTGGCCGCGTTGACTATAGCGTCAACTCTCATTTTTGTGATGTCATTTCTTATGATTTCCAATGGCATAGCGATTACCCCCATTTAATTTATAAAACATTATCCCTATTATATCATAGCTAAATAACTATGGGACAGCATTTAGTGATGACATATATTTGTCTATACTGTATAATTAATGAAATGAGCTTTGGAGGTTTGATCATATGACACACATTCAATTAATAATGACGTTATCGACTATATCAACTGCTGGCGACAGCAGCGAATTTCCGCTTTTCACCGTCGCGGCGGTTGCAATTGTTATAATGGGCGTTCTAGGCTATTTTGTTAAAAACAAATATAAATAACCATAACACAGAAAAGCTCTTCTGATATCAACTGGTGATATCAGAAGAGCTTTTAAATCATCTGTTATTCTCTTATGTATTTGTCTTTTTTTAGTTGTTGGATTTTTTGATTGATGGTAAAAATGCCTTTACCTATCAAAGTTGCCATTATTACCGAAAATAAACCAGCTATCAGATTGATTGAGAGCTTGTGATTCGTGTATGCGACGAAGTTATTGATCACATTGACAATCATCAGTGGACTAATGCCTAAAAACAAGAAGATAAAACGTTTATAATATTTTATTTTGGAGTCAATATCAGAATATAGCTCAAATTTTCCTTCACTGGCTTTTTTTCTGAAATAAGCCCATCTCAGCATGGACCCCACATGCTCCACACCAGTTTCTTCTAGAAAACGAATATATTCAACGCTCTTATAGCTTGAAGGCAGGTTATCCAAAAGCTCCAATTTGTATTCGTATTGTTCTTTTATTGTATCATCAAACACATATCTGAAAGGTCCTACCGCAACAAGTTGAAAGCCTTTTGCAGACATCTCGTTCAGCCATTTCTCTTCCTTCTCAAACTCCCAAGCCCAAAATAATTTATATGCCGTATGCTTCATTGTTCTAACCCTCCAATAATATTTTCGCCGTTTCTTATTAGTTCTTTTAATCTTACCAATTCGTTTTGGATTGCATCTTTTCCACTTTGAGTGATAATATATTCTTTTTTTCTAGAATTTTCATCACTTTCTACAGACCTTATAAGTCCCTTTTCCAGCATAGTATTGATTGCCCCATAAAGCGTGCCTGCCGCAAGATTGACCCTGCCGTCACTTAATGTCATTACATTTTGCATGATTCCGTAGCCATGCAGTGGTTGCCATAGTGATAGCAGTATGTAATACACAGCCTCAGTAAGAACCATATTGTCTCTATTATCTCCCATTACATCTTCCTCCGTTATATCGTTAATTGTTATATCGTTATCCGTTATACCGATTACATGTATATAATATCGGCTGCCGATATATTTGTCAATACTTTTTTTATTTTATTTTATTTAAAAAAATCCACCCTTATTCAAGAGTGGATCTTTTATTGATCAATTTTTTATTTAGTTGTCATCATCTTCCATAGCCATGCCAACCCCGCTCTTGACACCGCCTAAGAATCCTCTACTAGTAACAGTTGCCCCGCTTATGGCATCTATGTTCAGATTTTGTGTTGCAATGATTTCTCTTGTCATGGTTTTAAAAACTTCCTCGTAATACCCTTGGGTTTCTCTATGACTTGTGATTTCGATATTGCTGATTCTTTTATCATTGACTGTTGTGCTGATGGTTATATTGCCGCCAAAACCAACTCCTAGACCTTGATAGATACCATCCTTCAATTGACCCAGGTCCATGGTTCCTTGAGCTGAATTGAAGTTTCCAAATAGCGGTAGCGTGATAAACAGTACTAAAAACAGAAGTAAACTGGCTCTTAAATAGTTCTTGTTTTGGATTGTTTTTCCTGCAAATGTCACCTGATAACCGGGTGCTCCTTTTATACAGGATACTTCTGTGCATTTCAAGCAATTGACACATTCAGGAGAAATGGTCCCCTCACCATCAGGCATTATGTCAACCGGGCAATCTTTGAGGCATAACTGACATCCCTGGCAGCTTTTGCCCTTGCTAATCTTCAATGGACTGATGGCGTAAAGCAAAGCCTGAAAAGCTCCCAAAGGACAGAAGCATCTGCAAAACGCTCGGCTAAAAAACATTGAAGACAAAACAATCAATACCAATACCAATAAACCTGTATGAACTCGAAACCCGGCAAAGACATTCAAATAAGCCAACCAAGGAGATAATACTGATATTCGACTGCCTAGACCGAAAGTGCTTAAAACGATTAATGCAATCAGAACAATGTACTTGAACAATTCAGGTCGCACCAAACCTTTTGAAGGAAGCCTTTTCTTTTTTATTCCGGATTTACCCGCCAAAAATCTGATGCCATCCTGCAATGCACCAATAGGGCACAGAAACCCGCAGAAATACCTACCTAACAACAGAGCTGTCAGCGTGATTGAAATGGATAACGCTATAGCGCGTGATATGCCTACCCAACGATAGGAAACATCTGTGAAAGCTGACTTAAGTGCGCTCCATCCCCCATAAGGGTTGACATCTCCAATTGAAAAAATTTTAAAATTTACTATGTCACTAATGTAAAAGAAATAAAGAACTGTGCTTAGTATGACTATTATTGACGCAGTAATCTGTATCTGGCTTCGAGTCCCTAACTTCATGGCTTCTCTATCCTTAAAACATCATTTAGAACGAGGATTTGATCGCGATAAAGGTCCACTTTGCCATTCTCATTGATAAATTGATACCGCGTCAGATCTTTTGATTTTAGCTGATACTGCTCAACACTTTCAGCACTGACCACCTTGAAAACTGTATCGTCAGTCCAACTCATGCCGACAGTCAGCAGTACATCTTCGACTAAGAAGCCTGTCTTTCCGGCAGTTTCCTGAGTTCTCACCACATCTTGCATCTGTTCCGGAAAAATCACCGCATCTTTAGTGGTTGAAAAGTAGGTCATAAACTTAACGTTCATACCGAGTTTGAAGGCAGGGGCAATATTCATCGGTGCGTTGTCACCCTCAATCTTGATAAAATACCTTTGTCTAACCATAGAGATAGTCTCGTTTTTGACCAACCCATCCGATGCTCCCATGGTAAAGAATCCTTTGTCATCTATATCATCGAACTTCATCAGTATTTTCCCGATTTCGATTGACTTATCCTTGCTTCCGTAATATTCATAGTAATAGGGTTCGATATCGCGTGTCAAAGCATCAAACATATGAACCTTATTAATGTTTTTCGGAGATATCATCTTGTATAGGTCAATGTTGGAAACCATTTTAACCCAATAAGGACCCAATTCATTTGGCATAGCGATTCTCATTGGTTTATCTTCATCTCTAATTGGTTTGCCGTCTACTTCCCATACCAAAATAACGTCATTACTTGTAAGTTTATCTCTGTCAACCATGGTATAGTAGCCGTCTCTGCCTGTGATGCCAATCCCTTCATATTCGGCTAAATCCAATCCCTCTTTTTCGAGGACATGACGTAATGTTGGGCCTTTGACGTTCATTTTGGACTCTGTACCAGTTGTGTTGATTAACGTAACGTCAGCCTCAACCTGATCATATTCCCTAATTGAATCAGCATTGATTCTGATGCTGTCCTCTTCCCAGTTTATGGCAAAGCTATTGATATCCTGCTGCCACATTTCTCTGGGAACCACGTCTGAGACTCGTCCCATCTTTACACCGTTTTGCTGATATTGATAAGCGCCTATAGCAGCATTGACAGCATTGACAACCGCCTGTGAGCTGATTGTGGCACCTGTGACTTGAATGATATCCTCGGGATTTTCCTTGTCCAAGACAACCAGATTCAGATACTTGTCAATCAAGATATTTTTGAATCTCTCTGTGAACCATTCATCTTCGATGTGGTCGGCGTAGCTTGGGGTCTCAATATGTTCTAGAACCTCTATTCCTATCAGATCCCCATTTGCATCATCTATGGCCGCAAGTAACTCAACTGGACCTATATAGCCCATACAGCTGACCACATAAGCCTTGACCACACCGTCGACCTCATAGGCTCTTCTTACGGCTGGCATGTTGATAGAGATAAAGGGATCATCGATGATATCCCTGACTAACTTAATCTTGCTAGCTTCTGGATAAAATGTCCTTACTCTTTTTTCTTCTTCAGATGCTGAGTTGTTTAGAGCGAAGGTCGCTACAACTACAATGAATAAGATAGCCATCATTACAAAATAGATTTTTCTGTTTTTCATTTCTTCACTTACCCTATTCGACTACAATGCTGTCTATATTTCTAACCCACTGAAACTTGTTGAAATCACCGGCAGCAATCTGACCGACTACCAGTTGGTAAGGAGGTCCATCTTTAGGATTGTACTCGGTGCCATTTTCTTCCCACGCAATAATCATTGGCAATTGCTTGTCTGGTTCAGACTCATTAATATAGTCTTGTTTCATGACCTGATCAATTGTGAATTTCATTTTATATCCATCAACAGCTATTACAGTAACGCTACTGGCTTCTGCATTGATACTTGCATAATTCTTTAGTAAATACCACAGATTAACCCCTTTGAAACTAGTCTGTTCGGCTGTTCCAAAACTATTCTTGGAATAAAAAACTTCCTCAACAATAATGTCGTCCAAGGATTTAAGCTCATCCAAGGTTGCTATCATCTCAAAATCAACTTTCCCTGAGATTTTCAATGTATTTAAAGCTGGAGTTTCTGTCACTGGTATTGTTGTAGCTGGAGTTGTCGCTTGTGGGGTTGTTGACATTGTGTCTGTTTCCTCTGACTCGTTCTGAGTCGGTTCTACGCTTGTCTGTTCTGTGGTTGAAACGGGTTCTGTTGTTTCTACGTTGCCAGAAGTCTCTTCTGTAGAGACCTCTGATGTATATTCTTCACTTGATGACTCAGTGGTTGTACTTGCAATTTCTTGGGTCGATTGGGCTGTGGTTGGGAGTTCTGTTGGTTTAGGACCACATCCGGTAAATAAAAGCGTTAGGAGAACCACTATAACCATCATATTTAAATATTTCTTCATCATTTTTTTGCCTCCAGTTAAGTTGAGGATGTTATTAACCTGCTACTTCCCATTCAGTTCTTCATTATCATTATTATAAATGAGTGAAAGCAATTGCTATCACCCATTTATAATATTAAACATCTTATTTGTAATTAAGAATTATTTGAACAATGTGTTATAGACTATAACAGCTGCCTCTGCTCGATTGACAACTTTTACTGGTTCAAAATTCTCTACTGCTATTTCTAAAAATACACCTTGTGCTTCAAGCCATGCAACTTCATTGGCAGCCCATACGGGGACAACTGTTTTATCTATATAATCTGATTTTTCCATGACAAACTTTTCTACCATTTCAGCAGTGACGATTCCGCTATCAATAGCTCCTCTAGCTGCTACCACTGCCATTTCCTGTCTGCTAATAACTTGGTCCGGATTGAATGTTCCTCCTGGATAGCCTATAAATATGCCTGCATCCACAGCTGTCTGTACATACCCTGCAAACCAGTCCGATGCACTCACATCGCTGAAACCACCTTTATACTCTGTTTCCTGATATCCTAATGACTCTACCATGATTTTAGTGATTTGAGCTCTCGTCAGATTTCCCTGAGGAGCATAAAGCCCTCCGCCCATACCATTGATGATTCCTTTTTTGGCTAGTTCTTCTATAGCCATTTCAGCATATGCGAATTCCTCGGTAATATCTGTGAATTCAACAGCTTCTACCTCGTCCTCAGGATTAGGTTCAACAGGTGACTCAGTCGCTTTTTCAACAGAGATTGTAACAATAAACTTATAAACGGTGCCAAACTCCCCATCATACTCTACTTTTCTATAGACGACAACTTCATCGTTTTCTGGAACTCCATCATTATCTATTTTTTCTCCATCAATCTCGTAAGCTAAGACATATTTAAGCTCCGGATTCAATAGATCAGATAGCATCTGAGGAGCAATATAAAATCCATCAGAAGCGGTCAATATGACCTCAGCATTGTCAGCAGTCACACCAGCTAATTCTGTCAACACATAAGCAAGACTTACGCCTTTTACATGAACTGATTTTTCACCGGCTTTGCTGTTAAAAATATAGGTTTCGTCAATCTGAGCCTCTTCAGGCATGGCTTTCATGTCTTCTATGGTGAGATGTAATTCTGTAGTAACTCCCTCTCCAGTAATCATTACTACATGGTTTTCATGTTCTGTAGCAAATGCTGATAATTGAGACAAGATTAATACCAATACCAATAATACCGCAAACCCTTTTGATCTTTTTGTAAACATAATTTCATTCTCCTTTTTTAAGTTGTATTATTAACAGGGTTCTTGGGTTCAGGTGGTGTTTCAAACGCCATCTGAACCTTAGAAACCGTTATCCAGGGACTCTACAGTGCTTATCTCCCACCACTTATAGAAGTGGGAGTCTT
>CAKMKB010000121.1:0-3849 GCA_927435965.1 uncultured Clostridia bacterium | reverse complement strand
TATTTTTTTGAAAACCTCCTGAAAATGTTAAAACATCACCAGGAGGTTTAATGCTTCTAGAATTCAGCGTTTTTAGGTGTCCTAGGGAAAGGAACTACATCTCTGATATTGCCTATTCCAGTTAAATACATAATTAATCTTTCAAATCCCAGCCCAAAACCAGCATGCTGGACGCACCCATATTTTCTTAACTCCAGGAACCACCACAGCTCATCACGGGAAATATTCATTTCTTTCATTCGATTTTCCAACTTGTCGTATCTTTCTTCCCTCTGACTGCCTCCAATTATTTCTCCTACACCCGGTGCCAGGAGATCCATTGCAGCTACGGTTTGTTGATCATCATTCTCTCTCATATAGAATGCTTTAATAATCTTGGGGTAACCCGTCACAAAGACAGGTTTTTTATATATTTTCTCAGTTAGAAAACGTTCATGTTCTGTTTGTAGGTCTACTCCCCAGCTCACAGGAAAACTAAAACTCTCACCGCTTTCCTCCAAGACCTCAATTGCTTTGGTATACGTTATTCTTTCAAAATCTGAATATAAGACATTCTTCAATCTTTCAAGCAACCCTTTATCCACAAAAGAATTAAAAAACGCTATTTCATCAGGGTTGTTTTCGAGTACATATCCGATGATGTATTTAATCATTTCCTCTGCAAGATCCATATTGCCATAGATATCAGTAAACGCCATCTCAGGTTCAATCATCCAAAATTCTGCGGCATGCCTTGTTGTATTCGAATTTTCTGCTCTAAAGGTCGGTCCAAATGTGTAGACATTTTTGTAAGATAATGCAAAAGCTTCAGCTTCCAATTGTCCACTGACTGTTAGACTGGTCTTTCTTCCAAAAAAATCCTCTTTATAGTCCTTACCTTCTGATTTCTTCAATTCCTCAAAATTTAGAGTCGTTACATTAAACATCTCCCCTGCACCTTCAGCATCATTGGAGGTAATAATAGGTGTATTGACATAAATAAAACCTTTATCTTGAAAAAACTTGTGTATGGCAAATGCCGCTGATGATCTGACTCTAAATCCAGCAGAGTAGATATTTGCTCTTGGTCTCAAATGTGCAATTGTTCGCATATACTCCAGGGTGTGTCTTTTCTTTTGAAGTGGAAAATCCGGGTCTGAATCGGCTAACAATTTGACGGTCTGAGCTTTAATCTCAAAGTCCTGTTTAGCATCCGGAGTTTCTACTAAAACACCATTTATTTCCACTGCAGCTCCGGTTCTATATTTAGTCACTTCATTGAAATTAGTCAATTCATCTTCAAAAACAATTTGAATATTGGAAAATGTCGTACCGTCATTCAACTCAATAAAACCAAATTTATTAGAGCTCCTGATGGTCCTGATCCATCCTTCTACTGATATTTCTTTTCCATAATATTCGGTTGGGTTCTTTATTATTTCTCTAAAATCAATCTTGTCCATTTTCTTCCTCCAGGTTAGTTATTATGACCAATGCGCTTCCCTTCTTAAATCGGATGCTGGCGTTCTGATCAGTGATGATATTGCTAATGCAAAGGGAATCCCCTATTTTTACGTTTGTGTTAATCAATGGATACTTTAAGCCCTCAAGAAATACATTCTCTAATGTTTCACTCATTGGAATCAGAGAAAGAGTCATTCCTTTCTTATTGGTAATTTTATAATCCTTTTGAATTAAAAAAGCCTCGAAATCATTGCCAATAATGCGGATATCATTTTCTTTGAATTTATATAATAGAAAAAATGTGCTTAGCACATGATCCACTCTATTGCCAATTGCATTTGCTATTATTACCTGGTTCATATTCCTGCGAATTGCCTCTACTACTGCTAATTCAGTATCTGTGAAGTCTTTTTCTGTAGGAAACTGGATGGCTTTATCCTCAATACTCTGATATGCTTTTGTGCTAATAGAATCAAAATCACCAAGAACAAGATCAATTCTAATGCCATAATCTAAAGCTGTTTCGGCACCTTTATCGACGCAAATTACAAAGGTGTCTGAATCAATTTGGTCTATAAGCCTATCTTTCCTAATTACATCTCCCCCTGTGATGATTAAGCATTTGTTACTCATTGATCAACCTCTTCATTTGCTGAAGTTTTTTTTCTGGAAACTCAGCCTTGAAAATTTCTGACCCAGCAACAATTATGTCAACTCCAAGGTCGGTTATCTCTCTTATATTAGATTCTTTTATACCGCCATCCACTTCAATAAGAAGGTTTGGATTTCGAGCTAGCTTCAGTTCTACCAATTCTGCTATTTTTCTTTTAGTGTTCTGTATAAAGGACTGTCCTCCGAAACCTGGATTAACGGACATCAAAAGTACCATATCCAGATCAGCAATCACATCCTTCAACAGACAAACAGGTGTTGAGGGATTCAGTGACACGCCTGCCATTATTCCTTTTGATTTGATATATTGAACGGTTCTATCCAGATGCATGGATGCCTCATAATGAACGGTGATGATGTCAGCACCGGCTTCGACAAATTCATCAATGTATCTTTCCGGTTTTTCTATCATAAGATGAACGTCGAAAACTAAAGACGTGACCTTTCTTAGTGATTTGATAACTGGAGGCCCAAAGGTTATATTTGGCACAAACATACCGTCCATAACATCTATGTGTATCCAATCAGCTCCGGCATTCTCTACCATTTTTATATCTCGTCCCATATTGCTGAAGTCGGCAGACAATATAGAAGGTGCTATTTTTTTCATATTTTCCCCCCACTTAATAAAATTTCATAGAGTTCTAGATAACTGGCATATCTTTCGGGACTGATCGCTTGTGTATTAACCATTTCTTTCACCTGACATCCGGGCTCGCGATAATGATGGCAATCGCTGAATCTGCAATCATCATAAAGATTAAATTCAATAAAGTAATCCTTCAAGTTGGATTTGGTAACATTTTCAAGATCCAAAGAGCTAAAGCCCGCTGTATCAACTACCCAACCACCTATTGAAAGTTTAAACAACTCCACATGCCTGGTTGTGTGTTTGCCTCTGTTTAACTTCTCACTGATTTCACCGGTTTTCAGAGACAGGCTTTTTTCTATTAAATTGAGTAGCGTTGACTTGCCAACACCGGAAGGACCGGCAAATGCAGAAATCTTATTGATAAGCTTATCTTTAAGAATTGACAGTGAATCAATTTCAGATGAAGATGTCAAAACAACATCATATCCAGCCTTTTCATAAATTGACTTAAGCCTTTCACCTTCTTCCCAATCCAAATCCATTTTGTTGATACAAATGATAGAATCAACACCATAGTATTCATTTTGAATTAAAAACTTATCGATGAGTCTGACGTTCGGCTTTGGATTTTTGCTCGAAAAAACGATTATAATCTGGTCCACATTGGCGACCGGTGGTCTGAGAAGTTCGTTTTTTCTCGGTAATATCTCTTCAATGTAACCAACTGTTGAATCTTCCTTTGTAATTCTTACCTTGCAATAATCACCCACTAAAGGTGTTATCTGGTTTTTTCTGAATAAGCCTCTGGCTCGGCATTCCAGAATTTCATCATCGCTTGTCACATAATAGAATCCACCTAATATTTTAACAATCAATCCTGTCCTATTCTCAGTTTCCAAAATCAATCTCCTGAGCGCCATAATATTCACTATTAATGAAAACCTCAAATTTTTGTACTCCAAAGCCCTCGAGAATGATTTTCAATGGACTGTCTGCCTTAGTATGCGACTGCTGATAGACAACCTGTCTTTGATCTTCTAAAACCCTTTCAACTGCAACACTAAGCATTCCTTCTTGGTCAGGAAGCTCGATGGTCAATTGAGCACGTCCTGAAATCGGGCTGCCATTTTCGCCTGGTTGTG
>CAKMKB010000120.1:0-12375 GCA_927435965.1 uncultured Clostridia bacterium | reverse complement strand
GACAAAACGAAACAATCAATAGACGATTATATCATAGCTCAGCCTGAGGATATTCAACCATTGCTGAACATGGTAAGAGATGCGATTAGAAACGTACTACCAGATGCAGAAGAACGAATTTCATGGAGGATGCCAACGTTTTGGCAGAAACATAACATCATCCACTTTGCTGCACACAAAAAGCATATTGGATTGTATCCCGGAGATAAGGCCATAGAACATTTTCAAGACCACTTAAAGGCATACAAGTCTAGCAAAGGCGCCGTACGGTTTCCTTACGACAAGCCTATACCGTTTGAACTCATTGGAGAGATTGCATTATGGTGCTACGAAACGGGAAACCACCATTGATTCATAACACCATGGGGAATGTGATATAATTCATTTAACATTTAATGTGAAAAACTAGGAGGAGTGCAATGAAATTTTGTTGGAGCACTTTACATGTCAGGAACATGTCAGAATCATTGGCGTTTTATCAGGATATAGTTGGACTTGAAGTTACAAGACAGTTTAATGCAGGGCCAGGCATGGAAATCGCATTTTTAGGAGATGGGGAGACTCAAGTTGAGCTAATTACTGATACGAATAACCAAAATATAGTTGTTGGCAAAGATATATCTTGGGGATTCGAAACAGAGTCCGTCGATGATTTGATTGAGTTTCTAAAAGACAAAGGAATTGCAATACACGAAGGACCTTTTCAGCCTAATCCATATACGAGATTTTTTTACATTCTTGATCCAAATGGACTGAAGATTCAGTTCGTTGAGAGCTCAAAACATTAGAGTTTTGATTGGAGATGATTTTTTGAAAATTAGAAAAAGTCTATTGGTTGTCATGGCTTTTGTTTTTCTCATTTCTTTTACCGGATGCAATGCTGAGAACAACGGTTTATCGATTAACCCTGAGATTTTCGAATACACCCCAGCTATGTCATCAGTTCCCGGAATTGCACTTACTGCTACATTTCAAAGGGATTTGAAGAACAAGAACTATAAATTCCATTGGGTTGCAGAACAGGGAACCTTTCTCACTTGGCATGATGGTGGAAAGGGAAGATTTGAAGTTTTAGGCAGCGATATAAAAACAAATGTACATAAAGTATATTGGACAGTTGATTTGGACCAGATTATCGAGGAAACTTCATTTACAATATATCTGACTGTAGAAAATATAGATACTGATGAGATTATGTATGAAACCAATATCAAAATCCTTCAACAAAAGGAAGGCTACTTTTCGATAAAAAAATAATGCCATATTGTTGTATAGATAGCTCGAGAGACACAGTTGAAGAGACTGTGTTTTTTTATTTGGAAGCGTATTGAATATTTACATAAAAGGAGTAGAATGAAATTGAATGAAGAATTCTTTTGATTTAGTATCGCCGATTGAAAGGAGATCGTTAAAATGTCTTACGAAAGAAAGAATAACCCTATTGTTGCATTGATTGTTATTCCATTGGTTGGATATGTATTGCTGCTGATAGCATTCTTACTTACGGCTATAATCCGGATGGGGCTAGCTAGGCTGTTTTTTATGGGTGATTCAGAACCGGCAGCCTGGATGCCAAGGTTTTTCCATATAGGGACAGCACTGCTATTTCTACTACTGTCTTTTCTGGTTCTTAGAATGAAAAATCTCAAACCATTATATAAAGCTACTTTCTCTGTGGTCCCAACAGCAGTTCTGCTGGTTTATACGGGTATGTTTTTGTATAACTGGCCGACTGTAGTGTATATAATCAGTGGGCTGATTGTAATATCCATTCTGCTCTATCTATACAAAACCAAGCGTTCTTGGATGTTTTATTATGCAATTGGGCTGGTTTCAATTACACTGCTATATATGCAGATTAACGGAATAGACATATGATAGCTGGGTACACAAACAATTGGATGGATTAAGTGATTGGCTAGTCTTATAAATATGATATAATTAGAATTAGAGAAAATCGAGTATAGGAGATTAATTTGGAAAACAGGAGAGAGATATTTGATAACCTTAAAGAGTTTCTGAAATCAGCTTTTGATTTTAAAGAAAACTCTATGCATCATATCAAAAAAGAGGCTTATGATGAGATGGATAATTTCATGCTTCTTTGCTTTGGAGACCTGTTGGGAATTCCCGTACCTACAGCATACTACACATTGGAATTGCTGCCTTACCTGGCCGAGGATCTGGAAGGCTGGGAAAGAAGAATAATGGCCAGAAAAAGCGTTTACGGGGATAGATGGGGAGATTTTTGCTGTTAGGAGGGGAAAAATGAATAAACTCGTATTTTTCGGTGGAAAAGGGGGAGTGGGCAAGACTACTGCTTCATCAGCCTATGCATACCACTGCACAGAAAAGGGAGAAAAAACGCTACTTGTTTCAACAGATCCGGCTCATTCTCTGTGTGATATTTTTGAAAGAAAAATCGGATCAAGAATAACTAAAATCAAAGAAAATTTATACGCATTTGAGATTGATCCAGAGGAAGAAAGTAAAAAATATATTAACAATATTAAGAAAAACATGAAAGACATTGTTAGTCCGATCATTGTAAAAGAGATAGAGAGGCAGCTAGATGCGGCGGCAGTGTCACCGGGATCTGATGAGTCGGCTGTTTTCGATAAACTGATGGAGATTATCATAGATTATCAAAAGGATTACGATAGGATAATCATAGACACAGCCCCTACAGGGCATACCTTGAGATTGCTTTCCTTGCCTGAACTCTTAGGTGGGTGGATGGACAAGTTGATAGAGAAAAGGAAAAAAGCCATGGAGCTTTATGAGATGGCGACAAGAGAAGATAAAAAAATGGAATCAATCATCGAAAAAGACCCGGTGCTTTCGAAATTGAATGAAAGAAAAGCAAAAATGGAGAGAGCGAGAGAAATACTGACCGACGGGAATTTAGTGTCTTTTGTTTTTGTGCTCAACCCAGAAAAATTACCAATAGAAGAAACCAAAAAAGCAGTCAACACCCTAGAAAAATATAACATACACATTAAGGAACTGATTGTGAATAGAATACTTCCGATCAGTTCGGAAGGGAAATTTTGGGAAAACAGGAAGAAACTAGAGGATAAGTACATGAAAGAAATTGATGAGGTCTTTTCAAATAAACAACTGATAAAAATACCTCTGATAGATGAGGATGTTAAAATGGATAATCTCAGACATATTAGCCAGTACTTTGAAGGATTGGATTGAGGTATAAGATGGGATTGAAAGAAATAATCAAGAAAATGCAGAAAGAATATGTGATTAAAAAGGTGGCCAATATTGACATGCCAAATTTTAATGAAGATCCAATTATAAGAGAACATATTGTATTTAAGGGCAGGGTGCAAAAAATAGGGTTTAGAATGGAAATGAATCTGATAGCCCAAAGAATCGGATTGACGGGATGGGTGAGGAACGACGACTCGGGTTCTGTAGAGGCTGAAGTTCAAGGCGAAAAGAATAAGATAGATTATCTAAAGCAACAGATGAAGTCCTTAAAGAGGGCAAAAGTAATGGAAATAGAGTCTAGTGAAATACCTGTTGATGAGAACGAAATATCTTTTGTTATCCTAAAAACAGATACAGTAGGAGATTAAGAACTAAAGTAAAGATAAGTGGAGGGTTTATGAGCAACATGCTGATGGCAAAAATGAAAATAGGAACACCGGTGTTTGGTCCTTGGGTAGTAACAAGCAGTGTGGATAATGTCTTAATGTTTGGCAGGGCAGGTGTAGATTGTCTGATTATTGACTGCGAGCATGGCAATATGAGTATGGAGACAGCTGGATTAATGGTTTCCGTTAGTCGACAGTTTCCTGTAACTCCCTTGTTGAGGGTACCTGGGAACGACACGTTATGGATCAAGAAAGGTTTGGATACAGGAGCTGATGGAATAATGATTCCAATGATAAACTCCAAGGAAGAGGCTGAAATAGCTGTGTCTTACTGCAAGTATCCACCAGAAGGTATCAGAGGACTTGGAGCGGGAAGAGCCACCAATTCTTTTGTTGATGGAAATGAGTATATCAATAGAGCGAACAAAGATATTATGATTATCATACAGATTGAACACTATAAATCGGTGGAACAGATAGAGGAGATTCTTTCTGTACCGGGGATAGATGTGGCATTTATAGGTCCTTATGATTTGTCGGTTTCCATGGGAATACCTGGACAGGTCCAACATCAAGACATCGAAGTTGCCATTCTAAAGGTGTTAAAAGCGTGTGAAGAAAAATCCATCATTCCAGGCATATTTGCGGGTAAAGCCCATTTGAAAAAATACCGGGACATGGGTTTTAAACTATTGCTTGGAGGATTGGACGGGCATATGCTTTACGAGGCGGCTTTAGATTACAAAAATATTTTTGAGAAAGAGAGGTAATAAGTTCTGGAATACCAGAGCTTTTTTTCTTGTTTTACAGGCTCTTCAATCATATATATTTTCTTTGACCATGGAACATTTGTCAACGATTTGTTGATTTTATCCTGAAGAAAGCGCGATTTGAGTATTCAAAATATGCTATAATGAATTGTAGTGTACCATAATATAACAAATGGAGGCAGTATCATGGCGAGAAAAAAATCTATACTCGATCTTCATAAAATGAAAGAAGAAGGCGAGAAACTGACATGGATTACAGCTTATGATTTTCCGATGGCATCATTTGCCGAGCAAGCTGGAATGGATATGATTCTGGTTGGTGATTCACTGGGAATGGTAGTTCTGGGGTATAATGGAACTGTCCCTGTAACCATGGAAGATTGTATCTCCCATTGCCAGGCTGTTAGAAGAGGTGCACCCAATACGATGGTCATGGGTGATATGCCTTTTGGGTCTTATCAGATTTCTGATGAAGATGCGGTTAGGAATGCAGTGCGATTTCTCAAAGAGGCTGACATGGATGCTGTGAAACTTGAGGGTGGAGTACGAGTTGCCAGTCGGATAAAAGCAATTTCAGAGGCAGGTATTGTTGTATGCGGGCATATTGGGTTAACGCCACAGAGCTCCGGAGCATTGGGTGGTTTTAAAGCTCAAGGCAGAAAAATCGATGGGGCTAGGGATATGATACGTGATGCTTTGGCTGTCCAGGAGGCTGGAGCGAGAATGTTATTACTGGAAGCCTTGCCACCGGAGTTGACAGCGTTTATCACAGAACTTCTTGATATCCCTGTGTATGGCATTGGTGCTGGTATCCCTTGTGATGGGCAACTGATCATATGTGGTGACATGCTGGGGCTTTTCCAAGCTTTCACACCAAAATTTGTCAAACAATATGCCAATGTAGCTGAAATATGTGTCAACGCCATGAAAGAATATGTTAGTGATGTCAAAAAATTAGCTTTTCCAGAAGATAAGCATGTGTATCATATTCAGGACAGTATTGAAGATTTCGAAAAGCTTTTTGATGAATACAGATAATCAAAGTATAGACATAGAGGAGAATTCTACATGAGCATAAGAAGTGATTTTTTAAAAGATGTGTTGATCTGTTCTTTAGGTGCATACGGAGGCCCTGAAGCGCACATGGGTGTTTTTATCGATCAATTGGTGATTAAAAAAAAGTATCTGAGTGAAGAGGACCTGATTGAGTTAATGGCATTATGCAGCATTCTTCCAGGTCCTACCAGTACACAAACAATTGTATCAATAGGATATAAAACTGGAGGACCTCTTCTGGCATTTTTTACTATGCTGGTATGGGCTCTACCGGTTATACTTGTAATGACTTTGTTGTCTTTTTTATACCAGTTTCTCGCACTGCAGAATATTTCTCAGGAAGGTCTTCGCTATATTGGACCCATGGCAGTGGGATTTATTATTGTTGCCGCATACCGCATCGGCAAAAAAGTAGTTACTGACAAAGTGACAATAGTACTCTTTCTTTTGGGTGCGATTACGACTTATTTAATAAGATCACCCTGGATCTTCCCGATAGTTCTAATAATAGGAGGCATAACCAGCGTTCTTCTTTCTAAAGAACAAGATCTTTGGAACCGTGTCAAGCTTAATCCGCCTTGGCCTTATATAATTGCTTTTATAGGGATTGCATTGGGGAGCATAGGTTTGAATCTGATGTGGGACAATAGGATTTTTGAGTTATTTGAAAGCTTTTACAGGTATGGCTACCTGGTGTTTGGGGGTGGACAGGTTGTCGTCCCAGTGATGTACAGTGAGTTGGTAGATGTTAATCGATACATGACTAGTCAGGAGTTTCTGACAGGCTATGGACTGGTTCAAGGATTGCCTGGACCTATGTTTAGTTTTAGTGCTTATGCTGGAGGGATGGCAGCACGAGCCAGTGGGGCGTTGTTTCAGACGATTGCAGCTTTGGTAAGTGGTATTGGCATTTTCTTGCCAGGACTACTGCTTATATATTTTGTTTATCCAGTCTGGGAAAATCTCAAAAAGATAAAAGGAATTAAGGTTTCTTTGAAAGGTATAAATGCGGTAGCAGGCGGATTGATCTTTATAGCGGCGGTAATTCTAATGCAGCGAAGTGGTTTTGAAATAGACAAAATAATGGTAACTGTGGTATCAATATTAGTTTTAATGACCAAAAAAATTCCGGCGCCTATCTTGGTAGTAGCGGCTTTATTAGCGGGTTTTGTGATATAATATAGTTGATGATTAGCAGGGTTAGAACTGTTAGTCATCGGATAAATTCAGGAGGTCTTTATGTCTAAAGTAGTGAAGCTCCCAAGAAAACTTTATGAAAAAGAACTGAGAAAATTGCATATTGAACTGGTTAAACTTCAAAAATGGGTGATAGACAAGGGGTTGAAGGTAGTCGTTATTTTTGAAGGTAGAGATGCCGCAGGCAAAGGGGGGGCTATCAAACGTGTAACACAAACGTTAAACCCTAGGCACTGTAGAGTAGCAGCACTACCTGTCCCAACAGAAAAAGAAAGATCGCAATGGTATTTTCAAAGATACGTGGCGCATCTTCCCAGCGCAGGAGAAATGGTTATGTTTGATAGAAGCTGGTACAATAGGGCTGGTGTAGAAAGAGTCATGGGTTTTTGTACTGATGAAGAATATTGGGAATTTCTGAAATCCGTGCCAGAGTTTGAAAATATGCTCATGAGATCAGGGATTGTTCTGATAAAGTACTGGTTTTCTGTCAGTGACGAGGTTCAAATTGAAAGATTCAAAGACAGAATCGAGGATCCGACAAAAAGATGGAAAATCAGTGAGATGGATATTGAAGCACGAAACAGATGGCATGAATATTCAAAAGCAAAAGATGTAATGTTTGAACACACAGATACACAGCAATCACCGTGGTTCGTGGTAGAATCTGATATCAAGAGAAATGCAAGGATTAATTGTATTAGCCATCTTTTGAGTCAATTCGAATATAAAGATGTTGAAATGAGGAAAATACAATTACCGGACAAGCAAATAGAGACAGAAATTGATAGAACACCTTACGATTTGCAAAGATTTGTACCGGATGTTGCCAGTGAAATTGCCTTGAAAGGCAAATAATTCAAAAGCCTAAGGAGTTGATTTTATGTATATTGAAACAGAAAGGTTATATCTCATACCTCTGACTTTAGATGAGATGAAACGAGCGTTGCAGAGCAAAACACAGTTAGCAAATGATTTGGGATTTCAGTTGTTTTCTGAAGAGCTGGATGAGAAAATGACACAGGTGTATGAAGCAAAAATAGATAAGATGGAAAAAGATCCGGAGAACTTTTTCTTCTACACGTTTTGGCAATTGGTTCTGAAAGACGAAAAAATCATTATTGGCGAAGTAGGGTTTAAAGGACTTGACACAGAAGAAGGTCAACTTGAAGTGGGATATGGAACTGAAGAACGTTTTAGGAACAAGGGATATATGACCGAAGCGTTGACAGAATTGATCAAGTGGGCATTTTTCCAGGACAAGGTAAAAATCAGGAAAATTATAGCCATGACTCTTTCTGACAATATTCCTTCGCAAAAGGTTCTTGAAAAAGCAGGGTTACTTCTATCTCATGAGGAAGGAAGTAAACTATATTGGCATGTCAATAAAAAATAATTGAAAATAATTATCAAATAGCATGTCAAGCAATTTTAAAAATGTCTCCGAATAATAAAAGTATAAGCACCGGACATAACAGTTGGATGCTTATTGACTAATGCAGAACTTTTCCACTGATGCCAGATAAACGATGGCATCACAAATCGTGCCTTGTATGAGAAGGCAAACAAATAAACACATAATGAGGCACATGAATGGCGTTCATTGGTCAGAGAGAAAGAGCGGTGACGAAGGGACTTACAAGAGGGATAGACCCTTACAGACGCTTTAGACGGGCATCTAGAGAGTACCTAGGCGGGTATTTTATGATCCTTGAATTTTAGGAAATTTGAGTTTCGCCAAGGATGCTTAGGAGAAGGGATGTTTCTCTTTCTAGGTTTTTCTTTGATATCGTATGGATCGAAGTTTTCGGATTTTTTTTCGTGAACAGGAATCAATTCCAACTCATAAACGCAATCATTGGTGCTAAAAAGAAGCTGATGGTCGAATGTCTTTATGAGTAACCCTTTGGTACCACTGTGGTAATGCACTTGCGATCCTCTGGCGTCCATTGTTTTGTAATATTGATTTTGAAACCGAATGCAATGGCCTGCATCCACAGTTCTTGGGGTAATGACAGCAAGGATGTGATTGATTGATGATAATGCAGGTTGCTTAATGAACACAGATTTGGTATGGTTAATAGGAAGTGCAAACTTAGCATTATGTTCTTTTATGTAGGAGTTCAAGAACAGATTGGCTTCGCTAAGTGAGTGGATGCCTGCCAGACGCAATGCGATTGGCAGGCGTTGTTGGTATGACGGGCATGCCGTCTGTCTGTGGTGAAAGTCCACAAGGGCGTAGTTGCCGACGAACCTCATAGCGACTTGCAAGGTTCACACCGTGAGGGGTGGGCGAGAGGAAGCAATAGCGAAATCGTAGCCTGACGAACAGAAACCTAATATCAAGGCTTGTATGGAGGATGAACTGGCCAACAGCAGTGAAGTCCAAAAGGCAATCGTAACCCATGCAGGTAGATTAGGCAGGTAGACGAGGAAAGACAGATGACTTATCCCGTGAGATCTCATAGGCGGCGAAAACCGTAGTAACAACGAACTATGAGAAGTCAGCAGAGGTCATAGTACTTGGAAACAAGGAAGGACTGAACAATTCAAAGTCAAATGGACTTACAAATGTTAATGCATAGGCCCGACGAGAACCATAGTAGCAAAGACGTAACGGAGTGAATGGTTCATAGGAGGTAAGGCTCTTATGCATGAAAGCAAAACAGGAAAAGGAGACTAATCATGTCACAACTAATGGAACAGATACTGTCCAGAGAGAACATGATACTTGCATTCAAGAAGGTGAAAGCCAACAAAGGGGCAGGTGGAATAGACAACGTAAGCGTTGACGAAATCGATGAGTACCTGAAAGAAAACTGGGATGGTATCAAGGAACGTATCCGAAAGCGAAAGTACAAACCACAGCCAGTGCTAAGAGTAGAAATACCAAAGCCAAACGGTGGAGTACGAAAGCTTGGGATACCCACAGTAATGGACAGAATCATTGAACAAGCCATAGTACAAGTCATCACACCGATAGCGGAACCATATTTTAGCGAATGCAGTTATGGATTCAGACCGGGCAGACGGGCACAGCAGGCTGTCATCAAGCTACTGGAGTATCTGAATGACGGATACACCTACCTAGTGGATATTGACCTTGAGAAGTTCTTTGATAAAGTTCCACAGGACAAACTCATGACCCTAGTCGGTAAAATCATCAGTGACCCCGATACGGAATCACTTATCGCCAAATATCTTAAGGCAGGGGTAATGGTCAACGGAAAGTATGAAGAAACCAACCAAGGAACACCACAAGGGGGAAACCTCTCACCAATACTCAGTAACATCATGCTCAATGAACTGGACAAGGAACTTGAAGCGAGGGGACTGCACTTTGTGAGATATGCTGATGACTGCATCATAGCAGTAGGAAGCAGCGCAGCTGCCAACAGAGTTATGAATACCATAACAAAGTGGATTGAGAGCAAACTCGGATTAAAGGTCAATACAGAAAAGACAAGAACCACGAAACCAACAAGGCTAAAATATTTAGGATTCGGTTTTGTGAAGATGGGAGGAAAGTGGGAGGCACGACCTCATCAGGACTCCGTAAAGAAATTCGAGAGAAAGCTCAAAAATCTCACGAAACGCTCATGGTCAATCAGCATGGATGAAAGAATCAAGAGCCTTAACTGGGTCATCAGGGGCTGGATAAACTATTTCCGAATCGGAAAAATGAAGAAGAATATGCAACGCATCGATGAGCACTTGAGAACAAGACTGCGAATCGTCATTTGGAAGCAGTGGAAAACCAGACAGAAGAGAATGTGGGGACTGAGAAAACTTGGCGTACCTGAGTGGATGGCGAGTCAGTCAGTTGGTTTCTATGACCACTATCAAGCAGTGGCGAAGACCACAGGCCTTCGTCGCATATCAAAAGAAATCCTCGCAAAGCGAGGACTCATTAGTTGTATGGATTATTATTTGAATTGAACCGCCGTATGCCGAACGGCACGTACGGTGGTGTGAGAGGGGGAAGAAATTTCCCCCTACTCGATTAGGGTCTGGAATGCACGTTCCACTCTGCCTTTGGCTTGGGCAACGCTGGTTGTCTTAATCTGAACGCCCAATTGATGACAGGCATAGCTGAATTGGGTGAACGTGTCATCTTCGACCTTGTTGCTGTTGGTTCTTTTGTACTCAAAGACAGTCCGCCTGTCGGTGTAAAACATGGCCGGAATGCCGTAAGTGTCTAAAATCTGATGAAACACGTGATAGTAACCATTTAAAGTTTCTTGGCTATCGAAATAGGCGCCAACAATCGTACTGGTGGAATCATCAATGGCTATGTGTAGCTGCGTTTTTGAGTCGCCAAACCAATGATGGACAGAGGCGTCCATTTGAAGCATTTCACCGAAGTATGAACATCTGGGGCGCCTTGAATGAGAATCTTCAAGCGCTACCATTGATGTGTGCAGACGCTCCTGATCTCTTTTGGTCAAAACCTTTTGCTGCATTTGCTTGAGTTTGGCCGCCATCCTCCTTTTGGTTTTCCTGGTGGTGCGAGGAGAGGCAATAAACTCCTGGTAGAGTATGTTGGCAAGTGATGTGGGGGAGAGGGTGATATGGTCATGTTGCTGAAGGAGCTCGCATGCGTAGGCAAAAGTGGCATCCCAGTATTTGTTGTTGTAAAGTGTGATGATTTCAGTCTTCAATTCATTGGTGATGGCATGGGCAGGTTTACGGCCTTTATTGCCGTGAGAGAAAGCTTTCTTGCCGGCATGCTGATATTTGATGATGAGACGATTGATGTTTCTGACGGTACATCCTAGTTGGATGGCGGCACGTTTTTTGTTTCCGTTATGGTCCACTAAAGATTTGATGATGTCATACTTGGCTTGTTCTGTCATAGCGAGTTCTATCCTTTTCATTTTGCATGATCCTCTTTTCAATTTTTAGTTGGTCGTGAGGTTTTATCATACACTAGATTTACCAATTGGGACATAATCACTTTTGGTATATTAGGACATTATCAGATTTTGATTAGATAATTGAAAATAATTATCAAATAGCATTGACAATCAAAATCGTTTGTGCTATTATTAAGTTACCTTAATTGAGGTAACTCATAAACCCTCCATAATATATGATAGACATTTTTTCATTGAACAATTAACTCCAATAATTTCCTAAATATAGTAGCTTTTCCCCGAGCTACTATATTTTTTTGTTTTTTTTTGAATAGAAAAACGATTATTTAATAATATTATTTACTTTTTATAGTTAGCTATTTCTATGAATAAACTAATAAAGAAAATATGCAATCAATTTAAAAAACATATTGACAAGGAAAAGGTTTTCTATTATCATTAAATATGAAAGGTGTTTCATGTCTCATGTTTAATAAAAAATATAAGACTGAAACAGGAAAAAGAGCATAAATTGATTGATGGGGGGTATTGCATGGGAGTAGATGAGTTAGTAGTAATATTTAACGGAGTTAAGACGCTCTAGGAGGTAAAAATGACAACGGTAGGAATTGTTGGAATAGGTACATATATTCCAGATAGAATAATGACAGGCAAAGAAATATCTGAGAAAACGAATGGAAAATGGACAGAGGAAGCAGTAGTCAACAAGCTTGGCATCAAACAAAAAAACTTGCCTGGCGAAAGTGATGGGACCCAAGAAATGGGTGCTCTAGCGGCTTTGGATGTTCTAAAAAAGACAGGGACTGATCCTTTGGATATTGACGTGATTCTTTGTATAGGAGAAGAGTGGAAAGAATACCCTCTAAC
>CAKMKB010000119.1:0-2178 GCA_927435965.1 uncultured Clostridia bacterium | reverse complement strand
GTATGCCGATTGAAGACTATGGCATGACTTTCTCAGGTGGCATCCTTATTTCTTGATAGTGCCTATCCAATAAGAGCCAAGGTGAAGCTATTTCCTTCCCAAAAATATCAACAGCTATCAAACACGCTTCAAATTGCTTTTCGCTTTCAGACGAAATCCTTGTTCTTATCCATTGATTTGGCCATGCAATTGGTGCTAAAGCTGGCTCATATCTGGCATCGTATACTTGAGATGCTCTAAGATATGTGTACTTAAGTACCTTCAACTCTTCTCCGGAAAAGACATGGTGGATGTTAACTTGTAAGGCTCTCCCATATCCCGCTTTCGTATCACTGACATTTCTTAGAGTCCCTTCCACCTTGCTATCAGGGTCTATGATAAATCCTTGAGTGCTTGTAGGAAGCAAAAAGTTAAAATAAGCTTTAGACTGATACAAACCGGGGTGCTCTTCCAAACCATTGAAATGACAAGCATGTCTAGCAAAATATAGGCTTTGGGTCATCACATCCGTCATATTGACACTCCCCAGCAATCCTGATGCGATGGCAGTATCATTAATTTCCTCAATCCATGGATTATGTAAACCTTGTATAGAAACCAAAGCGCCCATAATCGATCCCACATTGCCCCCGTTACAATCGGTATCAAAGCCCGCATTGATGCACAGAAGCAAAGTATCTCTGAAGCTATTCTTGCCATAGCACATAGCCATCAACATGACTGCAGCATTGGGTATGATGGGACAAATGCCACCATATCGACTATATGGATAACGAAATTTTATGTATTGAAGACATTTGTCAGGATTATTCGGCACAGTCTTATAATATTGCACAATATCATCAATCAGATGACCATATTGGCTATCACGACTGACATAAGCCTTGGCTTTCTGTATAACTTCTAAAATATCTGTTTCACTATAAGCTATACTGATAGCAGCACTGACAAACTTAGCACCCTCTACGCCCTCTCCATCATGGGAGATTTTGGCGCATTGAGCAGCCCATTTGACTGCCTGTGGTGTGTTTTTATAGGCGATATAAGCCCATCCATCACTAAATATCTGACCGCCAATTTGCTCTGAAAGCCGCTGACCGTTAAGACTACGCAATCCACTCTCTTCAGCAGGTATTCCTGATGATAAGTGATGATACATGGTATGCTCTGTTGAGACGCCTACCCCACCCCACCAAAAAAATCCATGCTCTTTTGGGATGACATTTAGCATCGTGTTGCCCATATCCGTCGTCGATACATCATATTTTCCTGTATCATCAAAGACACGAGTGAAATACAGTGGTCCATTGCTGTCATCATCGGCTCCAAAAATAGGATATCGAACTACAAAGTCTTCTATACTGCCGAAGGCCTTATATATCTCATCTGAAGACCAGTTCTCGACTGGAGCTCCCAAGCGAATGCCGATTAATTTGCCCAACCAGCTAGCATAGATATCTTGAACATACTGTGGAATAATCATTTGACTACCTTCTCCATTAAACCATTACTACCTGTTTAGCACCATTTGATATAGCCAGGTCCTTATACTCCAAGAATAATTCTTCATCAAAGGTTTCATTTCCCAATATTTTACGACCCTCTTCAGTCACACCATAGGGTCTATACTTAATGAGTTTTAATCGACACTGATCACCGATGATTTGACTGACGGTTGATATGGTTATTCTATTTTGTTCATCATAGCCAGGCAGACATACAATACGCACCTCATATAATTTTTTAACAGATAATAAATAATGTAAATTATCCAAGACTTCGTGGTTTGTTCGACCTGTTAGCATTTTATGAAATGATGGGTCCGTTGCTTTAACATCCAGCATGACACCATCAATCAGTGACAGTAACTTGGGATAACTCTCAAAAGAAAGATATCCATTGGAGTCTATCAATCCATTCAACGGAATCTCCTGAATCTTCCCAAATAATTCAGTCAAAAATTCCGGGTACATCATAGCTTCTCCACCACTTACCGTAATTCCTCTTATAAATGGTGCCACCTCTAAAATACGGGTCATCAATTGATCTGTTGTATAGTAGATTACTTTGGGACTTGAAAGATTGGGACACGTCTTTAAACACTGATCACAAGACACACATTTCTCTTCCAACCAAAACACTTCGTTGGCTCTCATCACTAAAGCATTTTCAGGACAA
>CAKMKB010000118.1:0-15657 GCA_927435965.1 uncultured Clostridia bacterium | reverse complement strand
CTACATTTAAATCAGGATAGATATAGGGCATAACAATAAATCCTTCTTTAGCAAGAATTTCGGTTGCTTTGATTGTTTAATAGTTAGTCTCCTAAATGTGGATATTTGCTTACTTGCATTATTATATTATAGAATAAATGTTAAGAACTTTCAAGACGAAGGACATTAATGTGGATGAGTCGCATCAAAAAACCCCACAACGATAGGATGTGGGGTCAAATTCAAGTTAATAGTTCAATTTTCTTGGAAGTGTCCCTGCTTCTTCTACCCATTTTTCCACTTGTTTAAGAGCAGGTGGTTTTCTCACCAGTTTTTTCTCTTCATTGACTTCCAACATTTTATTATAGAGATTTTCCGCTTTCCTTTTTGAAAGCTCAGGAACTGTATCAACACCAGCAGCTTCAAGCAATTCTGAATACTCGCCCCCGATTCCTTTAATCCTCATCAGGTCGGCATGATTTGCCCATTTTAAAATTAATTTTTCTGTAATCCCTGATTTCTCCGCAAGATTTGTTCTGCCTTTTTTTGTAGTGCATTCTTCGAGATAAGCTTCGATAGAGTTAATACCTACTTCTTTCAATTTAGCTTCGTAAGATTCGCCTATGCCTTCTACAACTGTTAATCTGGCCATTTGTATCCCCTTTCTAAAATATGGTTTTATTAGTGGTATTATCTCACTAATATAATAATATTATAACCATAGAAAAAGTAAAATACAATAATATTCTCTGAATATTCATTCATAATCTTTATTTGACAATAAAATCATCAAAAAAATGCTATATAATGAGACAATTGAATTGATTTATTATATAATTATAGAAATGGAAAGATTACACAGATTATCGGATTGTCAAAATTGGGGGTATAAGATGCTTCAGAAAAACCTATTTTTTAGTAAAGGATTACTTCTGCTATGTCTAGTGGCGATGTACCTATTGTTATCCAATACAACTGTTGAAGCAACTTCAGGCAGTAAACCTTTGCTGATTATCGGTGATGATATTGACTACCCACCATATAGCTTTATCGATGAAGACGGCAATCCGGCTGGTTTCAATGTTGAACTGGCAAAAGCTGTTGGAGAGGCTATGGGCTATCAAGTTGAGATAAGACTCGATGAATGGAGCAAAACCAGAGAGGCATTGGAATCAGGTGATATTGATGTAATAGCCGGAATGTTTCGCTCATTGGAGAGAGAAAAAATTTACAGTTTTACAATAGTTCATAACATAACGAATGGCGATATAATAACCACAAAAAACATAAAAATGAATAGCCTGGAGGATTTGAGAAACCAGACTGTCGTTGTCCAAAAAGGCGACATAGTGGGTGAGTATCTTAAAGAACTGGATTATGATATCAATTTTATCGAAGTAGCAACCTATAAAGAGGTAGTCAATCTGATAGAGAGTGGGCAATATGACTACGCTGGATTACTGAAGCTACCAGCTATGTATTCCATAAGGGATGGTCGTTACACCAATATTGCATTGCAAGGTTTGGTTCTTGATCAAAACAATTATAGCATGGCTGTGATGAAGGAAAATGAAACTCTTCTGTTGACGTTGAACGGCGGATTACAATTGCTAAAAGCGACAGGAGAGTATGATGTGATTTATGATAAATGGTTGGGGATATATGAAGAAATGACCCTACAAGCAGTTTTTTTTGATTATTTATGGTTTTTTATTATAGTAATATTAATATTTGTTTTTTTCTTCATTTCGACCTTTATTTTAAAGAAATTAGTTAACATCAAAACCAGACAGCTAAAGGAAATCAACCAGGACCTGCAGGGAAGGACAGAAAGCTTGATAATAAGCGAAAAAAAGAATGAGGCAATATTATCAGCCTTGCCAGATCTTGTGTTTGTAATGGATAAGAACGGCATTTTTCTTGATTACCGATACAATAATGGTAAAAAGTTGCTACTAAGTGAGGAAGAGTATACGGGTAAAAGGATTGAGGAAATTTTCCCTCCATCTATTGCCAATCTTTTTCACGAAAACATTAATCGTGCTTTTCAAACTGAAGAACTGCAGGTTTTTGAATATGATCTAGCTATTAATGGCAGTGAAGAGAGCTATGAGGTCAGGATGGTTAAAACAAGTGAAACAGAAGTCATAGCTATCATCAGAAATATCACTTCAGCAAAGATTTATCGAAAAAAAATCGAGTACTTAAGCTATCATGATGGACTCACTGGCCTTTACAACAGAAGGTTTTTTGAAGAAGAAATGAATCGACTAGATAAGGATAGAAATCTGCCACTGTGTATTATAATGGCGGATTTGAACGGATTAAAGCTGGTCAATGATTCCTTTGGACATTTGGTAGGGGATGAACTACTGATTAAGGTTGCAAATGTCTTAAAGAAGGCATGCAGAGCTGATGAAATTATAGCCAGAATAGGCGGAGATGAATTTGTTATTCTCATACCGGATATGGGAGAAGAACAGGTTATTAATCTAATAGAGAGGATTGAATCAAATCTAGCAGATGAAAGAGTTGGAGGCTTAGAGATTTCGGTGTCCATTGGGTGGAGTATAAAATATGACAACACAGAAATCATTCACGACATTTTCAGAAAAGCTGAAAACATGATGTATAAAAAGAAGCTTTATGAAAGCCCCAAAATGAGAAACCAAACAATTAATGCAATCATCAAATCTTTTTACGAGAAAAGCAAAAGGGAAGCCAACCATGCAGAAAGAGTATCGGGATTAAGTCTAGAGTTGGCAAAAGCTATGCAACTACAGGAGAGTGAAATAGAAGCGATTAGAATCCTTGGCTTATTTCATGATGTTGGGAAAATTACCATTGATGACGGTATAATTAACAAAGTAGGGATATTATCCGCTGAGGAATTTGAAGAAATCAAAAGCCATTCAGAAATGGGCTACAGAATTCTGAATTCTGTAGGTGAATTTACGGGGATTGCTGATGATGTACTATATCATCATGAAAGATGGAACGGCACTGGATATCCTAGAGGTCTCAAAGGAGATGAAATACCTTTGCAGGCGAGGATTATAGCTGTAGCTGAGGCTTATGATGTGATGGTCGGCGAGAGAAGCTACAAAAGCATCAAAACAAGGGATGAGGCTATAGAAGAGTTGAAAAAAAATGCAGGCACCCAATTCGACCCAGAGATTGTCAAGATTTTTATAGAAAAAGTATTGCGTCAATGATTTAATGAGAGAGGAATATATTTATGGCAGAATTAATACTGGTTACAGGTGGTGCAAGAAGTGGTAAAAGCACAATAGCAGAAAAAATTTTTGAGAATCATGAAACGGTTCTTTACATCGCTACTGCTGTTCCATTTGATGAGGAAATGAAAGATAGGGTAATAAAACATAGAGAAAGAAGAGACGAGAAGTGGAGAACTGTTGAGATGTATCAAAATTTTAGACAGCTTGAAGATAATCGTGATTTCATTGCCTGTAGAAGTATCCTGCTGGACTGTATAACTGTTATGATATCCAACAGGTTCTATTACAACGAGATTAATGAAACTACTTCTCTGGAGGAATACGAGGAGTTGGAACATATTATTCTTGAAGATATTTTAAGTCTAATAAACTTGGCTAAATCATACGGCAAGAAAATGGTTATTGTAACAAATGAGTTGGGTATGGGCATTGTACCTGTTGACAGGATGACAAGGATGTATCGTGACATTGCAGGTCGAATAAATCAGTACGTTGCCAAGGAAGCCGATAAGGTTATACTAGCGGTATCTGGCATAGGTGTTGATTTGAAAAAAATTCAGGAAGGATGATATTGTGAAAGATATTATAACTCAAACTATGAAAAGCTTGGCGATGATGATGCTTTTTTTTACCAGAATTCCAATTAGGCATCACTATGAGTTTGATGACAGGGATTATCAACTTGGAATAATTTTATTTCCTTTGATTGGATTAATAATTGGATTAGGTTTACTTATTTTAAAGCATGCTACTTTTTTTGTGAATCCATACGTTTCATCTCTTATTCTGGTTTTTTTCTATGTATGGATTACCGGGGGGATTCACATTGATGGGCTTTCAGATACTGCAGATGGTATATTTAGTGGTAGAGACAAGGCAAAAATGTTGGATATAATGAAAGACAGCAGGGTTGGATCATTTGGATCTTTGTCTATTGGCCTGCTGATTGTTAGTTATGTGACACTTTTTGCGGATAACCTGGGAGGTACCATTTTTGTTATGGCTATAATGGGAAAAGCATCGATACTTGCTGCTGCCTCTATTTCTGATTATGCTAAAGATGAGGATGGATTAGGAGCTGTTTTTATTAAGAGCTGCACCGATAGAGAGAGAAATATTGGATTTGCGTTCACAGCTTTAATAGCTTTGTTTATTAATTACAGACTGATTGTGCCTGTTGTAGTGACATTCATAATATCAGGATTGATTACAAAATTCATTATCAAAAAAATAGGAGGTATGACAGGGGATACTTTGGGATTTGTTCACGAGATATCGCAAATAGTGTTTTTGATAATCTCGTCTCTTGTCTTATAGAATATGACAAAAGGATATGTTCACTTATACACTGGAAATGGCAAAGGAAAAACAACAGCGGCCTTTGGTTTGGCTATCAGAGCCGCGATGGCAGGCAAGAGGGTCTATATTGGACAATTTGTCAAAGATATGAAATACAGTGAAACCAAGATTCAAGAAATCGTCAAAAACATTACAATTGAACAATTAGGAAGGGGATGCTTTATTTTTGAATTCCCTGAACAGAAGGATATAGAGGCTGCGATGGAAGGACTTGAAAAATGTCGTCAGGTTTTAGCGTCAGGCGAGTTTGATGTTGTCATTTTGGATGAGATTACTATCGGTCTCCATTTCAATCTTTTCACGGTTGAAGATGTTGTTAATATGATAAGAAGCAGAGACAAGAAAGTTGAGGTTGTAATGACGGGCAGATATGCTCCTGATGAGTTGTATGAGATTTCAGATCTGGTTACAGAAATGAAGGTGGTCAAGCACTATTATGAAACAGAGGGTGTTTTGTCAAGAGAGGGAATAGACAAATAAACCTTACTTGATAAGCGTTTTCTTGATGTTATCTGCAAATCGCTCGATTCTTGATTCAATGTCATCTAATTTCAGGACATCACCGGGATCATTTGCTGTTTCCATCATTGTGAAATTTGACGGAAGTCTGAAAGTTTTGTTGATATTCAAAGCGCTAATCAACTGCTCCGCTAGCAGATCACTGCCAGAGTGGCCTGAAACGATTATAGAAAATAAGTATTTATCATAAAACTGGGTTTTTCTGAACAAGGCAGTCAATCTGTTGATAACTGCTGAAAGATTTGCTGAAATGGAATCGTTGTAGTTGGGACAGAGTAAAAGCAAGGCATCACAGCTTAAAACGGCAGGGTAGACCTCAGTCACCATAATACCGCCATAATAACATCGTTCTTGTTGTCCATAATGCTTGCAGGTTTTATATGGACAGCCGATGCAGTCCCTGACTGATCCGTTTTCAATGTGTATTTCCTTGATTTTCACGCCATTCAATAAAGGCTTAACACTCGACCAAAGCATTAAAGTATTGGATGTTTCCCAGTTGCTGGAGTATAGTACCAGTAACTCAGGGGTTTCTTTTTTTGGGGGATTATCTACCATCAGTCTATTGACTAAATCTTTAGACAGTTCAAGTGCAGTATCCCTAACCATCAGGTTTTTTGACATAGCAATATGTGCTAGGTTCTTCATTGATCCGGTTGTTTCAACCAAAGGTCTTCCAATAAACGACGCACCAGCTTGGTTTAGATACAAAATAATCTTTCTGGCCATGGCTTTGGTATAGAGTTCACTATCGCCAGACACAAATAAAACAATAGAGGAACCTTCAAAAAAATTCTGACCAAATCTAGAGATCTTTTTTAGCATTCTCATCATCTCAATATTGATACCAGTTGAGTCAACATAAACAGAAAAGAGTATCTTACCATTTTTAATAGGTTGAAGGTTGTCTGTCACATTTATCTCTAAATAATCATAGTCTGATAAAGCCAGTTCATTCATTTCCTTTTGCAATGGAGAAATGACTCCAGGACATATTAAACTAATTCTGCTTTTCATTAAAATCCCTCAACTTCTCATAGGTTTTTTGTATTCTACTTTCCAGTTGATTATCCATTTTTATTCTTTCAAGCTCAATACCACTTCTATGATGTTTGTTTTTGCTTCCCATAAACGCACCACCAATGAAATTTGCACTATAATGCCATTCTCTGGTTATAGTTTTGATTATCGACAAAGCACCAGAGGATAGAGCAGGTGCTATATAAGGTTTGTAACCTAGGCTACGGACCTCTAGATTTGCTGAAATAGCATTATTTGTTAAAGTAAGTGAGTTTTCTTGATTATAGCGTTTGATGCTGTCTGCTATCACTAAATCACTGCCATGTGGACCGAAAGCTCTGCCTTCATTTTCATAATGTGACAAAGATACATTTTTTTTAGAAAAATAAATGGCTCTTGCATGCATTACACCTAAACCATAGCCCTTAATCTGCTCAGGTGATAAACCTTTGTAATCCCAGTTTCCATGTTCATCTGTGTTGCTTTCTTTGAAGACCGTATAACACAATTGGTCGACAGGGTCTGATACTACAGAAAAAATACCTTTAAAACCTGTGTTACGGGCCATTTTCGCATAAGTTGTAATTATTTTTGCATTCTCTTCGAATTGAATCATTCTCACATCTCTAACGTCGGATCCTACGGATGGAACGCCTTTGGATGCGCAAAAGACAAACATATGACAATCAAATAGCTGTTCATGAGGAATAATCTTCACAAATGGCAGGTTATTGTGGAATGGATGGCTTATCTGATTGGTTTCAATTTCCCATCGTTTGAGATTGGATTCGTTTCTATCATAAATCCCTATACCGTCTATCGCATCACCTCCCAAGAGCTTCAATCCTATTAGCAGGGTGCTGCCAACATCACCCAATGCCAATAGATTGACAGTCCATTTTTCAGGCAGTTGGTCAGTTAATTTGTGCCGCCAAAGGGGATATTCTGTGTTGATGTACATTATTTGTCTTTTTTTGATTTTTTCAACGATGCAATCCGGCAAGTTTAGACTATCGGATGGTTTTTTAAGAAGAGAAACATCTTCAGAGTTCAGTTTAAAATCAACTGCATCGCAAACGCTGAAACTACCCCTTGATTTTCTCAAGGGCAGCTTGCCCAAATAGTAGATAATCTCATCATTATCAAAAAAATCAATATGATTTGCTCTATCAAACTCAGTATAATTCAGTCGAGAAAAAGCCTTTCTGCCATCAATTATATATTGGTTAAATTCCATCTTACTCCCTCTGGTCTACAATACGTAGTGTCAACTAAGACACTCGTTTTTTATTTTAAATCCTTTTATTTTCAAGGGTTTCACTCTTTTTTTAACAAAAATAACAATGACATCCTTTCAGAGTAAATTTTGGGTTCAGAAGCTTAAATTATATCTCAAAAAAGGGGGTCATTGTTATTTTTGTTAAAAAAAGAGTGAAACCCTTGAAAATAAAAGGATTTAAAATAAAAAACGAGTGTCTTAGTTGACACTACGGTCAGAAAAATGGAGGCTAAAACATGAATTATGAAAAAAATCCTATTGCAATAGAAGATAAAAGCATGGCAATCATAGAGAAATACATGAATAGAAGTGATCTGTTTTCAGAAGAAGAAATGCCTTTGATCAAGAGAATCATCCACACCACTGCAGATTTTGAGTTTGAGACTTTAATACGCTTTTACAGAAATCCAATAGGTATGATGCAAAAATATTTAACCAAAGGATGCAAGATTTATTCTGATACACAGATGATTCAGTCAGGCATCAATCGTGATCTGTTAAAAAAACAAGGTTGTGAAATTGTCAGCTATGTACATGATTTGGATGTATCAGAAAAAGCGATAAACTCAGGAATGACACGATCAATGGCTGCATTGGAAAAAGCTTTCACCGATGAGACAATCAAAATCTATGCCATTGGCAATGCCCCAACTGCATTGTTTCGTCTCCTTGAGTTGTTAGAGGAGAATCCACGGGAAGATATTGTGATAGTTGGTGTTCCGGTAGGTTTTGTAGGTGCCTCTGAATCCAAGGAGGCTTTGGTAAATCAACAACAGTGGCCATATATTACTGTCCAAGGGAGAAAGGGTGGTAGCACAGTTGCCGCAGCAATTGTAAATGCCGTCCTGAAAATGATTTAATGTTGAATAAATGGGTGGAAAAAGGTGGCAAAAATTTGCGCTACGGCTATACCACAGGAAGCTGTGCAGCGGCGGTTGCAAAAGCATCTTTGACTATGTTGAAAGGGCAAGATATATGCAACTCAGTTTCCATAGACACGCCTTATGGATGGCGTATTGAAATAGAAGTGCATGATCCGAATTTTAGTTGTGATGAGGCGTCCTGTTATGTCATCAAGGACAGCGGAGATGATTCTGACATTACTAACGGTATATGGATTTATGGAAAAGCCCGATGGATTGAAGAAGGGATTGTGATCAAAGGAGGGGATGGCATTGGAAGGGTTACAAAAAAAGGGCTCTCCGTGCCAGTGGGTGAGCTAGCCATTAATCCGGTGCCTTTGGAAATGATCAAAAAAGAAGTGTGGGAAATATTGCCTGAGGACAAAGGTGTAGAAATCAGACTGTGGATCCCAGAAGGAGAATCTATCGCTAGAAAAACATTCAATCCCCGTTTGGGTATTGAGGGAGGAATCTCAATCATAGGCACAACAGGCATTGTAGAACCTATGTCGCAAGAAGCATTGAAGGATTCCCTACGATTAGAAATGAAGATGTTAAAAGCACGAGGCATCATGCGTTTGATCATGACACCTGGCAACTATGGCATGCAGTATTTGAGGGATCAAAATCTGTGTCTTGATTCAGTGATAAAAATCAGTAATTTTGTGGGTGATTGTTTGGACTATGCTGTAGAACTAGAGTTTGATCATGTGTTGCTTGTTGGTCATAGTGGTAAGCTAACCAAGGTAGCAGCGGGAGTATTTCAGACCCATAGTCAATATGGCGATGGGCGTATGGAAACAATTGCTACTCACGGTGCTTTAGCTGGTTTGGACAAGCAGGATATTGAGGGAATACTACAGGCTAACACCACCGATGAGGCAATTGAAATACTCGGTGAAAAAAGATTTTGTGTGTTTCAATGGATTGCAGAACGGGCTAAAAAAACATGTCATCTTAGAACAAAGAATAAAATAGGAATAGAAGTTATCATTTTTAGCAATGCTTATGGTTTTTTAGGACAAAGCAAAGGGGGAACCGAGATGTTGAGGGGATTCAAGCATGAGAAGATTTAAGATTATAGGAATGGGACCCGGTCACGAGAATTACGTGCTACCAGTAGCAAAATCATCTTTAGAAAAGGCAGATATTTTGATTGGTGCAATACGTTATTTGGAAGTTTATGGCAATGAAAACCAAGTGCTGGTTCCATTGAGTAGAAACTATTCGGAAATCACCAATATGATTAGTCAATACAACCCAAAAAAAGATATAGCTGTTATGGTTTCAGGGGACGCTAGTTTTTTTAGTTTAACAACGTATCTAAAGAAGCATTTTTCAAAAGAAGAGATAGAGATTATACCTGGTATCAGTTCAGTGCAATACATGTACAGTCGTCTTGGAATCAGCTATGAAAATGCTTATATCACAAGCTTTCATGGTCGAGAAGGCTATGTGCCAACAGTCGAAAAACCCTTTCAAACGCTTGCATTCCTAACAGACAATAAATGGACACCTGATAAAATTGCCCAATATGCCATACAATCCCAGCTCAGATATCAATGGATGTATGTGGGAGAAAATCTATCCTATGACAATGAGACTATAAAAAAAATGACATTGGATGAAGGGAGCACTTATAGAACAGACCATATCAATGTGTTGTTTTTGGCTAATGAATAAGCAACCATAAGAAAGGAGTTCAGATGATTCGTGATGAAGATTTTATTAGGGGCAATGCACCTATGACCAAGGAAGATGTTCGGGTTCTTACCGCATATCGGATGGATATTAAAGAAAACCATCAAGTTTTAGATATTGGTGGGGGCACAGGTGCAACTGCAGTTAGCTTTGCTAAATGGAATCCTGAGGCCTATGTGACAGTAATAGAACAAAATCAAAATAGTATTGACCTGATCATGCAGAATATTGAAAAATTCAACCTTAAAAATATTAAAGTCATTCATGGAACAGCGGTGCAGGATTTACCAGATCAAAAATTTGATCGCGTATTTATTGGAGGAGGCAGTCAACAGATAGAAGACATTTTTCTATGGCTAGAGACTCACTTGGCAGTAGATGCCATTGTGGTGGGAAATACCATAGCTATCGAATCCACCCACAGGCTCAGTCAAACGTTTATTGTCCATGATTATGAGGATGTTGAGTTGACTCAGATACAAATATCAAAAGGTAAACGCATTAATGATTATACACTGTTAAATGCACAAAACCCTATTACCATAATATCAGGAAGGAGGAATCAACTTTGAAGCAAGTCAGTTTTATTGGAGCGGGACCTGGAAGTCCCAATCTGATTACAATTAGAGGTTCTAAATATATTGAAGAGGCGGATGTGATTATTTATGCAGGGTCATTGGTTAATCCAGAAATCTTAAAATTCAATACAAAAGGAGCCAGGATATATAATAGCGCATCTATGAATCTGGATGAAGTCCTAGTGGTTATGAAGGAGGCTGTGGAACAAGGTAAAATTGTGGCAAGAGTTCATACAGGCGATCCTACATTATATGGTGCCATTCAAGAGCAAATGGACGCCTTGGAAGAACTAGGCATTTCTTACGAAGTCGTTCCTGGAGTCAGTTCTTTTACCGCTGCAGCTGCAGCTATTAAGAGAGAGTTCACTTTGCCTGGTGTTACACAGACAGTTATCTGCACCAGATTAGAAGGTCGCACAGCAGTTCCCGGTAAAGAGAAATTGAAGGATTTGGCTAAACATAGAGCCAGCATGGCCATATTTTTATCTGTGGGAATGATTGACGAAGTAGCAGATCAACTGATGGTACATTACCCAGGAGACACCCCAGTGGCAGTAGTTAAAAAAGCCACATGGCCTGATGAGGAAATCATTTTGACACAGTTGGCACAACTAGCAGAAGTTGTAAAAAGACATGAAATTTATAAGACAACTCAAATATTGGTAGGTGATTTTATACAAACAGATTATGAGAAATCAAAGCTTTACGACAAAGCTTTTTCACACGAATATCGCATAGGAACCCATGAGTAAAGGATTATCTTGGGCGATTGTGACTTTATCACCACAAGGACTCGAGATTGCCAAAAGTGTAGCTGGATTTTTCCCATCAGATATTTATGTGCCGCAAAGCTTGTGGCATGAGGGATTGCATTCAGTTGAAAATAGCCTGAAACATCTAAACACTTACCTTTTCGAAGAATATGAAACAATTGTGTATATTATGGCCACAGGCATAGTAATCAGAGAAATTGCTCACTGTTTTATTCATAAGTCTAAAGATCCAGCAGTCTTGGTCATGGATGGAAAAGGGGAATATGTCATCAGTTTACTATCAGGTCATTTGGGAGGGGCTAATCAAAAAGCAAGAGAAGTTGCCGCAAAGATGAAAGCACAAGCGGTTATAACGACTATGTCAGACATTACAGGTCACTTGGCGGTGGATATCATCGCTCAAAAATTAGATTGTGAGATTCTCTCATTCAAGAAAGCAAAAGAAGTCACAACTGCTATGATACGTGGAGAGAAAGTGGCTTTGGTATCCCGATGGCCTATAGAATCATCTAATCTTCCAGAATCCTTATACATTACAGACTCGTTGCCTGAAGAGGGACCTGCCATATGGGTTACTAATCAAAAAGAAGAGTCGGACCACAAGCAACATGCAATTTTAATCGTAAAAAATATTGTTTTAGGAATTGGGTGTCGAAGGGGATCGATGCTGTCAGAAATAGAACCATTTATACTAGATTCCCTGAGTCGTTGGAATATTGATCTTCGTGCCGTAAAACAGATTGCATCAATTGATCTTAAAGCGGATGAGGAAGGCATCATATCTTTTACTTCTAAATACAAGATTGACTATAAGACATATTCTAAAGAGGCCTTGTTACCTTACGAGTTTCTATTTGAAAATTCAGAGTTTGTGAAGGGTACTGTAGGTGTCGGTTCAGTTTGTGAAACTAGTGGTTATCTAGCGTCAGGTGGCGGTTTTAAAATCAGTGAAAAAATTATAGGAAATGGAATGACATTATCAATATGGGAGGAAAACAAATGCTATCGATTGTAGGAAAAATGGTCACTCCCAGAGGTTATGTCTTATGATTGCCTTGTTTGGGGGAACAACAGAGAGTTGGGAAATAGCCGATCATCTGCGGAGCAAGTCTTATGATTTTATCTTATTTACTGCAACAGATTTCAGTGATGTCCCTGATGATGGCAAAGGAAAAATCATACGCCAGGCAAAGCCATTAAATCAGAAAGAAATGGACGAAGCATTTAAAAAAAACCAGGTTGAACTAGTCGTTGACGCAACCCACCCCTATGCCGTAGGTGTAAGCATGAACCTGATGGCCGTCTGCCAATCTTTGACCATAAGCTACTATCGCTTTGAAAGACCAAAGACTACAATTTTTGATCTTGATTTTGTCAGTCGGTTTCCAGACTATGATCAAACCATCGACTATTTAAAAACAACTGAAGGCAATATCTTGCTTTCTACAGGTAGTAATTCTTTACAGTTGTTTGCGGAAAAAATACCTTTAGATAGGCTATACGTCCGAATACTGCCGATAGCGGAAATCTTGCAAAAAACAATAGCTATTGGCATCAAGAAAGATCATATTTTGGCAATGAAAGGTCCGTTTAGTGAAGAAATGAATATTGCAATGATGAAGTATTGGCACATTTCATATCTGGTTTCCAAAGACAGTGGCGTAGAAGGTGGAATGGAAGAAAAAATAAGAAGTGTTCAAATAATGCGAAACAAACTGATTATAATAGACAAACCAAAGATATACTACACGAATACCTGCAGCAATCTTCAGGGTTTGTACAAAAAAATTGATGATAAAATGGAGGCAATATAAATGTTTAACAAAAAATATTTTATTCTAATCATTACGATGGTTTTTTTACTGGTCATGACAGGTTGTCAAAGTCCAGCAGTGGAGAGTCAAAATGACAATACTAGTCAAAACGACAGTTCTAATCAAAATGAAACAAATCTATTTGTTAGTGTGTTTCCAGATATTGTGAAAGATGTCAGTGACGAAACAGTAACATTTATAAGCGGAGAAGATGAGTTGACAGTAACTAGGAACCCGCAAAAGGTAGTTGTACTTCAGAACTCGATTCTGGACCTATGGTACTTGGCAGGAGGTGAAGCCATCGCAAGAGTAGATGGGACCACCAATGTGCCTGAAGAGGCGATGGATTTGCCAAGTGTTGGATCGACCAGTGGATTTAGTCTTGAAACAGTCATAGCCATGGAACCAGATTTAGTGATACTAAGTACAGCTTTTAGCTCACATAAAGAGATTATCCCTGCCTTAATAGAAAACAATATTGAATATGTTCCAATAACTGCAAACATGGGGCCATACGAGGGATTTCAAAGAAACTTGTATTTGTTTTCAAAAATATTGGATAGGGATGATATTTTCGAGACGCGGATTCAAGAGATTACAGATGAGGTAAACTATATGATTCAAAAGGTAGCTACCGTCGAGAAAAAACCGTCTGTTGCCATATTGTTTACATCAAGCCGTAGCGTACAGCTGGAATTGAACAATTCTCTGACTGGGGAAATTGCTTACATGTTGGGATATGATAACATTGCAAGTGAAGCAGGATTAGATGGCGCGAACAAAGTTGCATTTAGCATGGAGCGATTGGTTGAATTAGATCCTGATTTTATCTTGTTTACAACGATGGGCGACTTGGAGGAATGTGAAGAAAGGTTGGAACAAGATGTCAAATCTCATGAAGCTTGGGGCACACTATCAGCAGTGCAAGAGGGTAGAATACATTTCTTGCCAAGTGATCTATTTATGTTTAGACCAAATGCAAGATATCCAGAAGCCTTCGATTATATGGTAAGAATTGTTACACCTGAGGTGTTAGGTCTTGATTAATGAAAACACCCTAAGTCAACTGCAGCGAAAAATACATTTCAAAATAATATTTGTTTTAATGCTTTTGATTCTAGTCATTATTAGTTTCCTGATTAGCATTCGATTTGGCTCTTATCGCGTATCCATAAGTGAGATTATTAGAGTCATCCTCTTTGATAGACAGGGCTTAACCTATAATATCATATGGAAGATTCGTGTCCCAAGATCATTGGTAGCAGCAATGGTTGGTGTTTCACTTTCTTTAGCGGGAGGCATTTTACAGGGGGTTATGAGAAACCCCCTGGCTTCTCCCAATATTATCGGTGTCTCATCTGGAGCCGGTTTGGCAGCAGCTATCACATTGGTCCTTATGCCAAATTATAGCTTTTTATTGACACCTATGGCGTTTATAGGCGCTTTTTTGACAACAGTCTTTATATATACATTATCTTGGAAAGATGGCATCAACCCTATTAGAATGATACTGTCGGGCATTGCCATTTCATCATTGATGAGTGCTATAGTTAATACTATACTGATTTTTCACCCAGATCGGGTACATAATACATTGGGCTTTACAATTGGTAGTTTATCGGCTAAAACTTGGGTTCATTACAGGATGCTATGGCCATATGCTTTAGTAGGGTTTTTATTAGCCATGATTATGTCCAAAAGATTGAATATACTTATGTTGGGAGATGAGATTGCTTCTAGCCTAGGGTTGCACGTGGAGCATACCCGTTTGATTATGATTGCCATTTCATCATTGCTTGCCGCGAGTTCTGTGAGTGTGGTAGGTATGTTGGGATTTGTAGGACTGATTGTGCCTCACATGATGAGAATCATAATTGGGTCCGACTATCGGTTCCTCTTTCCGGCAAGTGCTTTGTTTGGCGCCAGTTTGATGATGCTATGCGACACAATCGCTCGAATGGTCATGGAACCAATCGAGATTCCTGTAGGTATTATCATGGCTTTGTTGGGAGCTCCATTTTTTTTATATTTATTAAGAGGAGGCAAGATATATCGTGCTGGAAGTTAAGGATTTGCAATTGTCCTATGATGATTCTATTGTAATTAAAGGAATTAGTTTTTCTATAGAGGAGAGGTCTGTCACAACCTTGATTGGACCTAATGGATGTGGAAAGTCAACAATTTTCAAAGCTTTATCCAGACTAAAAAAACCGGATAAAGGGACTGTTGTTCTAAGAAAACATGATATCAGTAGTATTACAACCAAGGAGATCTCTCAAGAAATGGCTTTTTTGCCTCAATCCCCATTGGTTCCAAATGATTTCACTGTTAGAGATTTGGTGGGATATGGAAGATATCCACATCTGGGTTGGACCGGCAGACTTGGGAAAAAAGCCATTTCTTGAGAGATCTCCTTGGTTGTCATACTACTGATATCATGTTTTCTTAGAACAACAGTCCCTTTATCCGGTTTTTTTAGTCTGGATAAAGCTTT
>CAKMKB010000117.1:0-2511 GCA_927435965.1 uncultured Clostridia bacterium | reverse complement strand
TCCTGACTTTGACATGGCATGCTTTTTGCCTTCCCTCCGACGGAAGTGGCTGAATAAAAAGCACTATTCATTACAGTGGCGGGCCCGTTCCGGACTTGAACCGGATTCCCTATTCTCCTTGTAAAGGCACCTGAAACTCTTTTATTCAATTAATCCGATGACTAACAGTACTAATACTCTCACTTCCAAAAGTGGGAGATAAGAACTATAGAAACCTGTTGAAGACTATTATAATAAAAATGGAATTTGGTGTCAATGCAGACAATTCATTGGTAAATTATTCATACTTGCCGATTAACGGGACAAACCTTACATAGCCTTTGTTGATTGTATTGACTTCGCCCTTGTCATCTTTAGTGACAAGCAACAGCTCTTGAAAATTCGGTCCACCTACAGGGATAACCATTCTGCCATTTACAGCCAGTTGATCAGTTAGAGAGGATGGTATAAATCTAGCAGCAGCAGTCACGATAATTCGATCGAATGGTGCAAACTCTGGCCACCCCAAGGTACCGTCATCCATCTTGAAGTGAACATTTTTATAGCCCATACTTTCCAATCTTGTCTCAGCTTTAATATAAAGTTGGGGGATTCTTTCTATTGTAAAGACCTCTTTGGAAAACTCGGAAAGCAAAGCGGTTTGGTAGCCACTACCTGTACCAATTTCTAAGGTTTTCATGCTTCTATCAGGTATCAAAAGCTGAGTCATTTCAAGTACGAGTGATGGTTGAGAAATAGTTTGACCATAACCAATTGGAAAAGGACTGTCTATAGTTGCCATTTCTTTGTTTTTATCCATAAACAAGCTTCTGTCAAGGGTGTTGAAATAATTCTTGATTTCCTGATTCATAGTCATAACAAAACACTCCTTATATTTTGATTTCCCACAATTTTAACACTTCATACCGTCGACTATAAAAGCTGTTGATTAGAAATGATGATCTTTCATTAATAAAATCGAGCATACAGGTATATTCGAATTCATTCTTTAAGTCTTTAGAGCAACTTACCAGCATATTTTCAAGCACAGTAAGATCCTGAATCTCTCCAAGGTAATCCTGAAGCTCCTTGAGATCATTTAAAGATGATTTATATGAATTATCAAAAATATTGAGGATTTCCAAGGTATATCGGAAGCCTTTCAATGAAATTCTGACTGAATGGAATGTTTCTAAATTGCTTAATTCCAGTTTTTCTATCTTTTCTATGGTTTCGAGAAAAACACCATCCAGGGTATCGAAAAGAACCTTCGGTAAAGAAACATCAGACGCTATTTTTAGTGAAATTTGAGTCATATTATCCTTTACTTTTAGATAATCAGAAAATTTGATTTTCTTCAAATCATTCGTCAGTGTCTCTTCAATAATGATAGTTTCACTTGCCAACCACTCCAAGTATGATTTGACATCGCACAATGAAGCAATCTTGTCTCTGATGTACTTTTCTGACACATGGATATCTCTTGTCGCACCGAAACGTTTTTGCAGTTTTTTCAAAGATTTCTTATCTGCTGCCAACACTTTCTTTGTATTGGGATGAAGAGAAGTCAGCACATCAATCAGTGCCATGAGCCGGCGCAATGAGACTCGACTATCATGGACAGAAGACATATTGATATCTTCTTTGCTCTGGTTGAAATTTTCAGTCAGAACATCGAATAAATCTTCGGTATATCTAGTAATGATCTCTATTTGATCAGGAATTAGCATTTAATCCATCCTTTCTTACTTATATTATTATTGTAACATAAACATCACCAATGTAAAGATTTAGCAGTATCAGGCTTATATTGGAAGCATAAATATATTTCTTCAAATTTGTCAATTAAGACCGTGTCATGACCCATACTTTACGCATAAAGAATTTAGAGTATAATAGGATTAATGATTCCTATATCTTGGGAGGTATGAAATGAGTTCAATATGGATCAAATTAACAGAAGGTTTAAGTAGGGCTGATCACCAGCTCATCAATACACTTGAGAAAACTTGCCTGGCACACGATCAAGTGAGTTTGAAACTTGAACTGGATTATAAACTTGGCTTGCAAGAAAGTTCGAAGTTCAAACAACAATCCATAAGCATCGAACAATTCAATGAGTTCATGTGTTTTGAAGGCGATTTGCTGATTGGGTATATTGGAATCTGTTCATTTGGAGGCTTAAAAGCCGAAATTGAAATCAATGGCATGGTTCATCCCGAGTATAGAAGACGTGGCATCTTTAGCACACTCTATGATCTTTTACTATGTGAATACAAGAAGAGAAATATACCAAAACTGTTGCTTTTAAGCGATCGATTATCAAAAGGAGGTCAGGCTTTTATAGAGAATAAAGGCGCACGCTATAAGCATTCGGAATATGAAATGTTTCGATAAAGTCCGTATAATGGTGTAAAAAGAAACTTCAAATAAAAATGAGCCAAAATGCTCGTCCTCGGTTAAAATATAAGTACTACCCAAATACCTAACTGAGGAGATGAACAAAATGGCTCAATTAAATATTACACTGGA
>CAKMKB010000116.1:0-2444 GCA_927435965.1 uncultured Clostridia bacterium | reverse complement strand
AAAAGACGCCACCAAAGAAACACTACCCAAAAAGCACTTGGAAAGCGCAAGAAGTTACTTTTCCCGGTGAGAAGGTACAGATTGATATCAAGTATGTTCCGTTAGAATGCATCGGTTTCAATAGCCATGGGATCAGATACTTGCAAAAGTCACCGGCCACAGCGCAACAGTGGTTTCTGTCGAATCAAAAAACAGGCTGAGCTACTCTCCGCCACTTTATGATCTCACTGAGCTGCAAAGGGACGCTTTCAAAATATTCAATTATTCGGCAAAAAAGACCCTTTCAATCATGCAAACTCTATATGAAAAGCATAAAGCACTGACTTACCCGCGGACTGACTCCAGATATCTGACTGACGATATTGTGCCGACAATTCCTGAACGCTTAGGCGCTATCGGCATCGATCCCTACAAGTCGATTGCTTTTGGCTTGCTGAAAAGCCCTGTAAAGGCCTCTAAACGGTTTGTAGACAACTCTAAGGTGTCTGACCACCACGCCATCATACCAACCGAAGAATCGCCTTATATCAACTCTCTGGAGTTCGATGAGAGAAACATATACGAGCTTGTGGTGAAGAGATTCCTGTCTGTACTGATGCCACCCTTTGAATACGAGGAAAAGACGATAACCATATCAATAAATGGAGAGCTCTTCACAACAAAAGGTGTACGTATCATCAATATGGGCTGGAAACAAACAGACAAAAAAGAGCTTTCAGATACGATTCTACCTGATATTAAAGCAAACAGCAGACTTAATATCAATCGGATTGTCAAAACCTCAGGGGACACAAAACCGCCCGCTTACTTTAACGAGGGGACTCTATTGAGTGCAATGGAAAACCCAGTGAATTATATGCCTGCAGGCGAAAAAAAGCTCAAGGAAATTCTGGGTAAAACCGGCGGCTTGGGAACAGTGGCCACAAGAGCAGAAATCATTGATAAGCTCTTCAACACTCAGCTTCTAGAACTAAGAGGTAGTAACATATTGGTCACCGGCAAGGGAAAACAGCTACTGAATCTTGTCCCTGAAGAATTGAAGTCACCACTGCTTACAGCTGAATGGGAGAGCAAACTAAATCAAATTGCAGAGGGCAAACTGAAGAAGGATAGCTTCATCAAAGAAATGAAGGCCTATACAGAAAAAATCATCAAGGAAATAAAAGGCAGTGAAGAGAAGTTCAGACATGATAATCTTTCAACAACCAAATGTCCAGATTGTGGTAAAATTATGTTAGAGGTCAAAAACAAATTCGGGAAGAGTCTGGTTTGTCAGGACAGAGAGTGTGGTCACCGGATTCAGCTATCAAGAACTACCAATGCGAGATGTCCAAATTGCCATAAAAAACTTGAGTTAATCGGAAACGATGATGATAAGACCTTTATTTGCAAAAATTGCAGTTATAGGGAAAAGCTTACTGCTTTCGAGAAAAGAAAAAAGGAAATGAACAGCAAAGGCGGTAAACGAGACCTTCAGAATTACCAGCAAAATCTGCAAAAAATAGAAAAAGAAGCTATTGAGGAAGATAACCCTTTTGCCGCTTTGGCAAACCTGAAACTGGGTGAGAAAAACAAGAAATAAGATTTAGTAGTTGATGGAGAAACCCATGAAAGAGATTAATACGTCACAGCTTATAGAAATATCCAATCGATTCAAAAACCACCATATCACAGCCTTCAGCGCTCAGATGGCTTTCTTTCTGTTTCTTTCGATTTTTCCATTCACCATGTTTCTACTTTTACTGACTTCAAGGTTAAATCTGGATATAGATAGTTTCATTTACAATCTGCCAACTGAATCAAGATCTGCTATTATCAATATGATCAATAATTATTTATTGAATGACAGCATAAGCCTTATATCCGTGTCAGGTCTGGCTGCCCTATGGTCATCCTCAAGGGGAGTAAATGCGTTGATGATAGCATTCAATATCGCCTATGGCTTTGATGAGACACGTAATTTTATTAGGCTTAAATTGACAGCTGTTTTTTACACGCTTATACTCGTCATTTCAATCATAGTCACGCTGGCGTTGCCCTCCATCGGTAATGGGTTTTTTAACTTCATTGACAATTTTATTCCAGTATCTCCTTTTTTCGTTGATTTGTTCTATTCTATCCGCCTTCTTCTAAACATAGCAGATTTTTGTCTTCTTCATATTGTCCATGCACAAGGTTTTACCTTCCGGTAATTTAAAATACAAAGACACCCTATTCGGTGCCTTGTTTTCCATCGTAGGATGGTTTGCTTTATCAAGAAGCTTTGGTTTTTTTTGTTCGAACTTTTACAAATTACTCGGCGGTTTATGGAGGACTTGCATCCATAATCACTCTGATGATGTGGTTATATTTTATGAGCGTGGTATTGATGCTCGGTGCAGAAATCAACTCCACTATCATTTCATTCAAGAACAGGGAGTATCCCTTTAATCAGAATATTTTCA
>CAKMKB010000115.1:0-8483 GCA_927435965.1 uncultured Clostridia bacterium | reverse complement strand
AAAACAGGCCGCATAAGATGAATAGTAAAATGTTCCATTATAGTGAATACCGTGAGTTAATGGACAGGATGTTATCAAATGTAATGCAATAAGAGAATTTGGAGATGAAAATATGTTCTTGTAAAGCTTTCTCATGTCATCCTGTTTCTTTTCATCACGTGAAAATATACGAATTTCTTTTATATCTGTATCCAGAAACCTTTTCATGACAGCATTTCCAAAAGATCCAGTTCCACCTGTTATAAGTAATATTTTGTTTTTGAACATATTTTCATCTCCAAATTCTCTTATTGCATTACATTTGATAACATCCTGTCCATTAACTCACGGTATTCACTATAATGGAACATTTTACTATTCATCTTATGCGGCCTGTTTTTCATATTAAAATTTTTTAGAATGATGCCTAATACCTCTTTTAAACTATCTGCTGTACTATCTTTAAGTAAAAGCCCATATGTCTCATCCGGAAGATACTCTTTGATGTCACTTGAGTCACTAGTTATAACAGGCGTTGAGCAAGTGATGCTTTCTACGAACTTTGTTGGAAATCCCGCCATAGTAAGTCTGGATTTGTCCCTAATAAATATGCTGTAATCTGCATTTTTCAGCTCTATTAAGCTTTGTTCATGCGATACTCTACCAACAAAGCTCACTCTATTATCCAAAGCCTCAACCTTCTCTTGGTAACTTGGATGATTATCAATAAATTGATTTTTGCTTATGCCAACAATAATCATTTGATAATTATAAAATTCCCTTAACTCGTATAGTGCATCAATTATATTTGCTATCTTATCTTTGATTTTCCCCGGGCTCCCAGAGTATACAAGACGCAACCTATCATCAAAGCTATCTCTTAATTCCTGTTTGCTAATATTCCATTTTTCTTCATTTATGTCTACTAACGGTGGTATCCTAACAACATTTTTTAAATTACTATAATAATTCTCCAAATATTTACTTATTACTATTAATCCATCTAACTTTTTTTGAATGATTCTCATCCTATAGAATGAATCTAGACCTTTTATGACCTTAAAAACAAGATTTGATCCTTTTGTAGAATACCACTCTGTACAGTCAGCTATGACCTTAATATCATTCTTAATACCATATTTTTTAAGATTGTACAGCGCTATTGCTGGGTAGTTATACGCAATTATCAATTTAATATCCTTATATATTTCTTCCATTTGATTTAAATAATTAATGCTTGATAAAAAGCTTATCCACTCATTTGTCCTTTTCGGATAACTTAGTGACCAACATTCAAAGCCTTGAACATCTTTGTTAGTAGTTAAAATATCTGAATCATATTGCAAGGATTTATCGACGTCTATAAAAACAACTTTATACCCTAACTCTCTAAAAATTTTCCCATTACTAAGTACCCTATGAGCTGCTGCATTTTTATCTGGCAGTTCAAAACCACCTACATATAGAATTGTACCTTTTGACATATCACAAATTCTCCCTGTACCATTCTATTGCTGCATCAATTCCTCTTTCAAAACTCCAACTCGGATTATAGTCAATCATCTCTTTAGCTTTATTGATATCAGCATTACTGTGCTTTATGTCGCCTTTTCTATCTGGTCCAAAGATTGGTTCAATCTCTTTTCCAAGTGCTTTACATAGAGAATTATATACATCTATTAGATATTCTCTTCCACCAAATGCAATGTTGAAAGCTTCACCTGCAACTTCAGATGGTGCTTTGCATGCTTTAAGATTGGCTTCAATCACATTTTCAATGTAAGTAAAATCTCTACTTTGCTTTCCATCGCCGTTAATTGTTGGATGTTCATCATTAAGAAGCTGTTTGATGAACTTTGGAATAACTGCAGCATAAGCTCCGTTTGGATCTTGTCTTCTTCCAAAAACATTAAAGTATCTTAATCCATAAGTATCTAATCCATATAATTTTGAATAAAGCTTTCCGTACTCTTCATCAACCATTTTAGTTAAAGCATATGGTGAAAGTAAATTACCTTCTCTGCCCTCTTGTTTTGGAAGATTTGGTTCATCACCATATACAGAGGAGCTAGATGCATAGACAAATTTCTTAACTCCGTTTTGTCTAGCCGCTTCCATCATATTCAGGGTTCCTCTGATGTTTATCTCTTCATACAATAATGGCATCTCAATACTTCTTGGTACACTTCCCCAAGCTGCTTGATTAAGTACATAATCAACACCCTCACAAGCTTTCATGCAAGTATCTAGATCTCTAATGTCACCTTTAATGAATGTATAGTTTGAATTATTAATAAACAAATCTACATTAGCTTGCTTCCCATTTGAAAGGTTATCAAGACATCTGACCTTATAACCCTTATCTAACAAAACTTCGCACAGATTTGAACCAATGAACCCAGCTCCACCTGTTACAAGAAATACACTATCTTCTTCAAACGTTATATTTTCATAACCCATGATAAACACTACCTTTCCTTACAATCTCCAGTATTTATAACCTACTGCTTCATACTCTTTTCTATCTAAGATTCCTTTAATATCAAGCAATACCTTGTTCTCGTTTGAGCTCTCTTTGAACATTTTATTAAAGTCTTCTTGAGTGAATTCTAAGAATTGATCATGACCAACAGCAACAACTACAGCATCCATACCTTTAATATCATCTATTGAGTCAAACACAATTCCATATCCATGCTTAGCCTCATCAACATCAGCTTCTGGATCTGCAATCATAGGTTTAATTCCATATTCCTTGAGTTCATTCACGATATCAATAACTCTTGTATTTCTAGTGTCAGGGCAGTTTTCTTTAAATGTAAACCCTAAAATTGCTACTTTTGCATCCTTAACTGGAACATCTGCTTTTATAAGATTTTTAATCAAATTCTCGACTACATACCTTCCCATATCATCATTAATTCTTCTACCTGAAAGAATAATTTGTGAATGGTATCCCAGTTGCTCAGCTTTATAAGTCAAATAATATGGATCTACACCTATACAATGGCCTCCTACAAGACCTGGGTAAAATTTCAGGAAGTTCCACTTAGTTCCTGCAGCTTTAAGGACTGCTTTTGTATCGATTCCCATCTTATTGAAAATGATGGATAGTTCATTCATAAATGCAATATTGATATCTCTTTGAGAGTTCTCAATTACCTTTGCGGCCTCTGCAACTTTTATGGATTCAGCTCTATGTACTCCAGCATCTACTACTAGCTCATACACTTTTGCAATATTATCAAGGGATTCTTCATCCATACCAGCTACTACTTTAACTATTGTCTCTAATCTATGTACCTTATCACCAGGGTTGATTCTTTCAGGTGAGTATCCAACTTTAAAATCTACTCCGCACTTCATACCTGATTCTTTTTCAAGGATAGGTATACAGATTTCTTCTGTAACACCTGGATATACTGTAGATTCAAATACAACAATAGAACCCTTAGTCAAGTTTTTACCAACAGTTCTACTAGCAGATTCAACTGGTCTTAAATCTGGTGTATGATCAGCGTTCACAGGAGTGGGCACAGCAACGATATGAAACTTAGCTTTCTTTAGTTTCGTCTCATCTGAAGTAAATTCAACTGTTGTCTTTTTTATCACATCATCTCCAACTTCTTTAGTTGGATCAATCCCTTTTTTGTAAAGTTCAACTTTTTCTTCGCTGATATCAAATCCAATAACATCAACTTTTCTAGCAAAAGAAACTGCTATAGGCATACCAACATATCCAAGACCTACAAGTGAAATTTTTTCTTCTCTGTTTTTAATTTTTTCATATAAGTTCATTTTGACTACCCCTTCATCTACTGATTTGTTCTATGTAAGCGTTAATGACAATTTTTCTATTGTACTCTCGTTCCATTTTCTTTCTCCCGGCTATTCCCATCTGTTTTTTACTCTCATATGGTAAATCAAGAAATTTACGAATGGCATCAACAAGAGCTTTAACACTCTTAACCTCAAATCCAATTCCACTCACTCCATCATCAAATGTTTCTTTACACCCTGTCACATTCGAAGCCAGAATTGGCCTTCCTGTCGAAGCGGATTCTAGTAAAACATTAGATGTTCCTTCATGATATGAAGGTAGAATCGTGGCATGTGAACTCTTAATATACTTATTTACATCATCTTGTTGACCATGATAATGTATTATTCCAGATTCATTTAGCAGCATAAGCTGTTCAGAGTATCCTTCTTCACAAAAGCCTACTAAGTGAAACTCAACATTTTTATCACTTTCCTTCATCTGTTTTGCTGCCTCAAGTAATTCATCCATACCTTTTGCTTTCATTATCCTGCCGATAAACAAAATACGAATATTTTTATCATCGTCAGGATAGTCTTCAAATCGATGTTGCTCTAAGTTCACCCCTGAACCAGGTATCACCCTTGAATTGTTCTTTATGATTCCTCTTTCGATAAAAAATTGCCTATTCGGCTCATTTTGAAAAAATACACATTTGGCATTTTTCAATCCTATTTTATATAAAGTAAGAGTTATCTTTTGCATTAACCCTTCATTTTCTACTGCAGTCCCTAAGCCAGTTATGTTTGGTAGGTATTGAGTTTTAGTCATTCTACAAGCAAACCCACCATAAACATTAGGTTTAATAGTATAAGTTAGGACAATATCTGGTTTGATTTTTTTTATGAGCCTTATATAAGAAACCAGCAGCTTCATATCAGCTATGGGATTTGTTCCTCTTCTATCTACTTTTGATTCAATATACTCACACCCTAAGTTTTTAAGTAATGTAACATACTCATCATCTGGTAACGATACATATACTTCATGTCCTTGCTTAAGTAATTCTTGAAGAAGCTCTTTTCTGAATTTGTATAAGCCCATCCCGAAGTTTGATAATATTAGAATTCTCATCAATCAACTCTCCTCACCGGAACCCCAACATATATCCCAGGTTCAGTTATATCCTTAACCACTACAGCCCCTGCACCAACCTTGCAACCACTGCAGATGTTCACGTTATTGCTTACAACACTTCCAATACCTAACCAAGTGTCTTTGCCAATGCTCACACTCCCGGCAGTCCTAACACCAGGAGAAATATGAACATAATCATTAACCACATTATCATGATCCAAGCTGCTACTCGTATTAATAATGCAGCCTTTACCAATTCTAGTAGAACTGTTTATTACAACTCCTGCCATAATAACAGTTCCTATCCCTATCTCAACATTAGTACCTATAACTGCACTTGGATGAATTAAACTAACTACATTTAATCCTTCCTCAATAAATTTCTCTTGAACTTTTTCTCGAACAGCATTATTACCTATTGCAACGAAGAAATCAGCTTCATCTTTATATGTAAAAGCATCAGCAGTACTACCGATGACTTCTAACCCCATAGATGTATTAATAGACTTGTCATCATCGAGGAATGCGATGCTTTGACACTTATTCATTTTTATTGCGATGTCAGCAACAACCTTTCCGTGTCCGCTGGCACCAATAATAATCAATTTATCTTTCATGATAAGTACATTCCTCTCTGCAATAATAATTATTAATAAAATATTATTGTTTATTTATTCACAGTTTTACCTTTAAAAGGTTCCGTCGTAACTGAAGTACCTGAACTGATTCCTTCCCTTATTAAAACTTTTCTTAAAGTAGTAATTATTACATTACAATCTCCCAGAAAACTGATATTGTCCACATATTTAACATCTAAATCAAATTTATCTTCCCATTCTATTGCATTTCTACCACCAATTTGAGCTAATCCTGAAAGTCCAGGTCTCACTTCGTGGCGTCTTTTTTGATGTTCATTATAAAGGGGTAAATATTCCACAAGTAAGGGTCTTGGCCCAATAATAGACATATCACCTTTAAGAATATTTAAAAGTTCAGGAAGTTCATCCAAACTGGAGACCCTAAGCATCATACCAAATTTAGTTAATCTAACACTGTCTGGAAGCAGCTCACCATACTCATCTCTCTCATCCGTCATAGTCCTAAATTTATACATAGTAAAAATCTTCTCATTAAGCCCCGGTCTTTTCTGCTTAAATATTACAGGACTACCAAGCTTAGTTCTTACAAGAATAGCAACGATTATAAGTACCGGACTTAAAACGATAATTGCCATCACAGACAAAATAAAATCCATTGGTCGTTTTATAAATTTTCTATATATGCCTTTAGAAGGCTTTATTTCAGTCACATTCATATCATCCACTCTATTTCCATAATGATTTTATAATCCCACAAATTCTTTCAAGATCCTCATCGGTCATCTTAGTATCAGATGGCAAGCACACGCCATTCTCAAATAACTTCTCGCCCACATCTTCACCTATATAGTCATACTCATCAAAGAATGGCTGCATGTGCATCGGCTTCCACACAGGTCTTGATTCAATATTCTCAGCTTCTAATGCTTCCATTACATCTAGAGGTCTTACTGAACCATTTAACGTCATCACACTCAGCCAGTAGTTTGGTTCATTCCAGTCATTAATCGGCATAAACTCAATGCCCTCTAACTGTCCAAGCTCTTGCTTATAATACTCAAAGATATAATTTTTCTTAGCTACTCTCTGGTCTAATACTTTTAATTGTCCTCTGCCAATCCCAGCAACAACATTGCTCATACGGTAATTGAACCCTATTTCGCTATGTTGATAGTGCCTTGCTGCATCTCTGGATTGAGTGGACCAGAATCTTACTTTCTTGATTTTCTCTTCATCATCAGAAACAAGCATGCCGCCACCAGAAGTGGTAATAATCTTATTTCCATTAAAACTGAAAACTCCAAACTTACCGAAGGTTCCAGTATGTTTTCCTTTATAATAAGCACCTAATGATTCAGCAGCATCTTCAATAACTGACACATTGTATTTCTCACAAATAGCCATAATCTTGTCCATATCAGCTGAAAGACCATATAAATGTACAACTAAAACAGCCTTCACCTTATCACCGTACTTCTCGAAGGCTGCCTCTAGTGCTTTAGGACACATATTCCAAGTTTCATAATCACTATCGATAAAAACAGGAGTAGCGTTCTGATAGATAATCGGATTGGCTGTAGCAGAAAATGTTAAGGTAGGACAGAATACTATGTCACCTTCACCAACGCCAGCAGCTTTAAGAGCTAAATGAATTGCTCCTGTTCCAGAAGTCATAGCTGCAGCGTGTTTTGAACCTACATTAGCAGCAAGTTCTTTCTCAAACTCATTTACATTCGGTCCCAGTGGAGCTACCCAGTTTGTATCGAATGCTTCTTGTACATATTGCATTTCATAACCTTCATCACTCATATGAGGTGAAGCTAACCAAATCTTTTTATTGTTCTCAGCCATTTACCGTCATCCTTCCTTATCTAAAGTCTATGTATTGTATAGAGGTGCTTTTATGTATTTATCACCTTAGTTTTCTTCTCTATATGTAGTATACTGTGCTTGATTTAGTACTATATCTTGCATAATTCCATCTAATGATTGGATGCTTAGACGTGTAATGATTCTGTAACATTAGTACATTTAACCGTTGTGCTGAAACCCTTGCTATTACTAACTTACAGCCTCTTTATCCTTTCACCATACTCACGTCGATATTATTATGTTGAAAGGATGTAATTTATGCAACATATGGTAGTCAAATATTTTTGACCCACAACATATTGTGGTTTTGATCCTTTCAAGATACTCACGTCGCGCCCGATTATGGTGAAAGGATGTGCTTTATGCAATATATGGTAGTCAAATATTTTTGACCCACTACATCTTGTGGTTTCGTTCTTTTAAGATACTCACGTCGAACTCGTTCATCCAATCATTCGATTTTTATGCTACATGTTGTATGCCTTGATTTCACTACATCTACATCTTGAATTTAATGATTCTTGCTTATCCTTTACTCATACTCACTCGTTTTTTATCCATTTCGTATCACCTTCGATAAGACTATGATAAAAGGACTAATCTATATATTGTGGTATATTTGTATTTTTTCTGTTCTAAACCACAATATATAGTGTTTTATCACATGAGCATACTCACGTCGACGCGGTTATGGTAAAAGGATGTAATTTGCGCAACATATGGTAGTCAAATATTTTTGACCCACAACATCTTGTGGTTTCATTCTTTCATGATACTCACGTCGATATATACATCCAATCAAAAAGTTTGCGATTTCTCAGACTACATAGACTACAAAACCTTTAAAATCTTGATATTACTGGATTCAAGCCTGTAGTCTGATTTTTTAGTTGGACTACATTTTCGATTTTGACTATTGTACACATAATGTGTTCCAAACGTAAATTCATTGTTACTTTCCAACTGTCAAGGAATCCTTTATAGTTCATTTTTGATCTCCTCGAGTGCAATTACATAAATTCTCTCAGTTGTTGCATATTATGCAACAACTCAAATATGACCTATAAAGGATTCCTTGACAGTTGGAAAGTAACAATGAATTTACGTTTGGAACACATTATGTGTACAATAGTCAT
>CAKMKB010000114.1:0-2677 GCA_927435965.1 uncultured Clostridia bacterium | reverse complement strand
GTTTTTGCGGCTATTTGCACATTAGGCTTTGGAATCTTGTACTTGATGTCAACCTGAAGGGCCCATTTAACCTGACTAGACTGATTGGACCAATGATGCAGGAAGCAGGCAAAGGATCTATCGTCAGTATGTCATCAGTAGTCGGTGAGTTCGGAAATATCGGACAAGCCAACTATGCTGCGACAAAAGCAGGCCTATATGGAATGTCTAAGACTTGGGCAAAGGAATTTGCCATGAAGGGTGCACAGGTCAGAAGTAACACTATATCACCTGGTTATACCATGACAGATATCGTCAAGACAGTTCCACAAGACCTCTTGGATAAATTTGCAGCTCAGACAATGTTAGGAAGACTGGGAGAACCTGAAGATATAGCAAAAGCAGCTCTGTTCCTGGCTTCAGATGATTCGTCTTACATAACAGGTCACAACCTGAGTGTAAACGGAGGCATGAGACTTTAGTCCATCCTATATTCACAATAAAATAGATTAAGCAAAGACTCCTCTAGCACAGAGGAGTCTTTGCTTATATCAACATCGGATAAAATTGTAATGGATTAATGATATAATTTGATGATACAATATGTTTAGATAAGAAAAGAATGGGGAATTATAATGGAGAAACCTGAAGTTAAGAGAGTCTTGAAATTGGCTTTGAATGCCGGAAAGATGCTATTGGAATACGGGGCCGAAACATATCGTGTAGAAGAAACCATTAACAATATGTGTAGAGCCAGAGGATTGCAACAAGTGCAGAGCTTTGTTGTACCAACTGGTATTTTTTTGAATGTGGAGTATGATGATGAATACTATTCTCTCATACACAGAACAACTGTTAAAAGAATCGATTTGGAAATTATATCAATGGTCAATGATTTTTCAAGAAAATTTTCCAATGACAGTATGCCTATAGAAGACGGAGAAAGCGAACTTGAGAGAATAGAAAATGCACCCGTATTTTCCTTAGGCCTCAGACTGCTTGCAGGTGGTATGGCAGGAGGATTTTTTACCCTACTTTTTGGGGGAAGTATTGTAGAGTTCATTATCGCATTTATCAATAGCATTCTAGTTGTATTATTTACCACAATGGCTAGCCAATACAAGATTTCATTTTTTTTGAAAAATCTTTTGGGGGGTATGGTCAATATGATTTTTGCCCTGATCTTGGTAAAATCCATAGGGAATGTGGTTACTAATATTCAAATTGACAGCGTCATTATCGGATCTTTGATGCCTTTAGTGCCGGGCGTTGCTATTGTAAATGCTATAAGAGACATTATCTCAGGGGACTTCGTATCTGGTACGTCAAGACTGACAGAGGCTGTTTTAATAGCGGTCGCTCTGGCTCTGGGTGTTGGCTCTGTCCTGCAAGGCTATATATTCATTTTGGGAGGAAGCCTATGATAATGATTGAATTTGTTTTTGCGGCTATTTGCACATTAGGCTTTGGAATACTATTCAATATACCAAGAAGACAACTCGTATATGCCTCGGTTACTGGAGCAGTGGGGTGGATTATTTATTCTCGATTATTAGGAAAGTTTGATTCACCGGTTATGGCTGCATTCGCGGGTGCTTTAGCAGTGGGGATGATTAGTGAGGTTTTAGCAAGAAAGAGAAAAATGCCTGCCACGGTTTTCATCATTCCAGGTCTCATTCCTTTGGTTCCAGGTTATGGACTCTATTACTCAATACTTAAAATAATAGAGGCTGATTATTCTGCAGCTACTGAAATAGGTGCTGAAACCATACTGGTCGCCATTGCGATTTCCAGTGCAATAATCGTCACGACCTCTATAGCCAGAAAGTTCAAAATGAAGAAAGCTCTATCTAGTAAATGATGGAATTTGATTTGTAATATTTTTTAATTTTTTTAATTGATTACATATTTTGGTTTACTATTTATACTAAATATGATAAATTGTTGTAGTATCTAAAAAATAAAAGGAGAGTACAAAAATGGATAAAGAAAATAACTGCTGCTGCGGTGATGATAGTTTGGAGAAACAAAATTGCTGTGAAGGTCAAGAAGATAATTGCTTTGAAGATGAAGAATGCGTAGACGATGAATGTGGCGGATGCGGATGCGGGTGTGGACATGACCATGATCATGATGATCTCGAACCTGACACAATGATGGTCACTTTTGATGATGGTGAGGAAAAAGAATGTCTTGTTCTTGCTGTTGTTGAGTTTGAAAACAAAGAATACATTGCATTGTTGCCAGAAGGAACAGAGGAGTATTTCATCTATGGTTATAAGGAAGACGAAGAAGGTGTTGATCTGATTGCCATCGAGTCTGACGATGAGTTCAATAAAGTCGGTGCCGTATTTGAAGAATTATTTGATCAGGAATTCTAAAAAGCTCATTATGAGCTTTTTTTGACTGTTGGAGGCATGAAAGATATGGACTATATTTTGGAACAGGTAAAGGGTTTGTACCGGATTATTCTTTTAAAAGAATTTAGAAGGACACCAGGTGTGGTATTTGATATCATGGAGAAGTCGACCATACCAAAAATCGATGCCATTGACAGGGTCTTACATACCGGTCCTGCGGTATCGCCGGGTGCGGTAGATGATATTGAGCGGCCCTGGTACATGCATCCCCACCAAGCGGATAATCTATTGGTGCTTGCCGGGGTGAGATACATTGAGATATACACCCCCGAACACGG
>CAKMKB010000113.1:0-5265 GCA_927435965.1 uncultured Clostridia bacterium | reverse complement strand
AGTCTTAGCCTTTACAACATCATTCAATTTCCAACCGTCCATCTCAATATAAATAGGCTCAATTAAATATTACACTGGATACTGAACTTTTGCACGGACTTTTTACAAAAGATAACCGGGATGATGCTTTTTCTAAATTGCTTGAAGTGATACTCAATCAGGTTTTGATAGCTCAATCGACTGAGCAGCTTGGTGCTGATCCCTATGAACGGTCTGAAGGCCGTACAGCCTACCGCAATGGCTTTAGGGACCGTGAGTTAACCACAAGGGTTGGTACCCTGACACTGCGTGTTCCAAGACACAGAGATGGCAACTTTAGCACCTCCATGTTTGAGCGATATCAACGCAGTGAGCAAGCTCTCGTTCTTGCCATGATTGAAATGGTAATAAATGGTGTGTCGACAAGAAAAATTGAAAACATAACTGAAGAACTTTGCGGAAAATCATTCTCAAAATCCATGGTATCAGATCTGTGTAAGAAGCTTGACCCAATCGTTGATGTTTTTAGAACAAGACCACTGACATCAGAATATCCATTTCTCATAGTAGATGCAATCTACATCAAGGTAAGAGAAAACAATCGTGTTCGGAGCAAAAGCCTTTTGATAGCAATAGGTGTCAATGAAGAAGGAAATCGTGAGATCATAGGTTTTCATCTTTCTGAAAGCGAGTCAGAAACAAGCTGGGAAGAATTCTTTATCTCTCTGAAACAAAGAGGACTGAAATCACCAAGATTGATCACATCCGATAACCACAAAGGTCTTGTAAAAGCAATTCAAAAACAATTTCAATGTTCAAGCTGGCAAAGATGCCAAACACATTTTTCAAGAAACCTTCTGGATAAGACACCAAAATCACTACAATCCTCACTAAAGGAAGATATCCGCAAGGTGTATGAAGCAGTTGACATAGACAGTGCAAGGGCAGCAAAGAATGAGATTCTCAACAAATACGCTGTAAGTGCTCCAAAAGCAATGACTCTACTTGATGAAGGTTTTGACGATGTAACAGCTGTCCTAAGTTTACCTTTAAGATACAGAAAAAGATTAAGAACAACCAACGGGATCGAAAGACTCAATCAAGAGATAAGAAGAAGAGAAAGAGTCATTCGAATATTCCCAAATGAAGCATCTGCTGTCAGGCTCATAGGAGCTCTACTGATAGAACAGGATGAGAAGTGGTCCACAGGCCGCAAATACTTCGAAATGGATGTATACTACAGCTCAGCAAGTCAGGAAGAGGAAGAACAGACCCGTGTTGCATAAATCGCTACATATTCCACGTTCTTCTTGACAGCGAGCCTCTGACGGCATGGACCAAATCATCGCAGGCATCTTATCCGAAGTAGGAGAATATTCTGGTCACTGATGCCTGGCTAAAAGCCTACCATGCCGCCTTCTCACTATCAAGAAGCTTTCGCGGCATAAACCGCTCCACTAAGTGAAATCTGGAGCTTAAAAATAGTACCGAGGAATTTACACACTAAAATGGACTTGACTGAAAACATGGAGCCACTAGTCAATACAATACAATTACTTCAACAGTTCCAGATAATTTGCCTTGGTAATGCTTTTATTATAGAGAATATAACCAGGTTCGATGTTGAAACGATAATATGACATAGTGAAATGAAGGTGCGGACCTGTTGAAAAACCTGTTGATCCAACTGCTCCAATTAATTGGCCACGTTCTACAAGATCTCCTTGGGCAACATTCAATTTATCAAGATGAAAATAAACACTAAATAATCCTTGGCCATGGTCAATAACAATACTGTTGCCTGTTAAGATCAGGGGCATAGCAAGCATGACTTTACCTGTATTGGCTGCAAGAACTTTAGTGCCTTGAGATGCAGCGATGTCTATCCCAGCGTGTCTGTAAGATGTTGGTGAACCATTGACAGAACGGGATTCACCAAATTCAGTGGTAAGTCTGCCCTTGGTTGGCAATAAAAAAGGTTCAGAATAATATTTTGCGGTTGAGGATAGATCCCTCGAAGGATTGAAATACTTTCTGTATTCTTCATTGGCTTCATCAGTTCTTGTGCTGGACTCAATGCTTGTATCAACCGTGAGGTTCTGAACTCTAAAATCTCTTGAACTGATTTCGACATATTTAGTTATTGTAGTGCCTGTTTTAGAATTTGTAAATTTAAGTCTATATACTCCTGGTTTTGTATTGTAATTGGTTGGAATATATCCTTGGATTAAACCGTTGGAATCATACAATTTGAAATCTGGATACAGGTCCTGAGCAATTGATATTTCAGAAGAATTGTCTGCATGATATATAGTTAACCTTAATAAATCTCCCTGTTGAAGCTTATTTTTTGAAAGTACCATGTTTTCTGTTAAGGTAGGATCTTTTATGATCCTTTGCTTAACAAGCAATCTATATGAAATTATAGCAGCCTGTGCCCTTGTCGCGAATTGTTTAGGAGCAAATGACCCATCTGGATAACCTGATATGAAATCCAGTGCAACTGAAGCAATAGCATTTTCGTAATATTTGGGTGAAACTGAATTTATATCACTTAATCTTGAGATAGCATTATTAAGCGCTGACTGTTCAATAGATTTTCCTGATCTAATATACGCATTGATAGTAATACTAGCCATTTCTTCTCTAGAAATATTCTTGTTGAGTGTTGATTCGTCAATATTTCCATATTCATTAGAACTAATTAGACTGCTTCTTATTGCTGCCTCAATATAGGGATTTCCCCAATACTCGCCATTTGCTGAACTTCGTTTATAGATCCCTTGTGAATTAATGTTAATAGCAATAAACTCAATTCTTTTAATATTGTCATCAGGTTTGAAAGTACCATCTGGATAACCGGAAATAGCGTTGTAGTCGGAAACCTTCTCAATATACGATTTCGCCCAGTGGTTATCGGTATCGCTAAAACCTATAGCAAAAGAAGGAACTCCAATAGGTATTATTGATGTAGCTATAATAGAAAAAGCGAGAATTAAACTAAATATTTGTTTTCGATATTTACATTTCATTTATTGTACTCCTTCCAAAGCTTATTCATTTTTAAAATCATACACTACTGATAGTATATCTTATTAGCCATGAAATTGTATTACGAAGAAATGACAATAAATATGTTGTTAAGCTGGCAAAATCGGAAGTTTGACACTTGCATATTACAAAACCCATTCAAAAGCTCTAAATAGCTTGTTTTTTTTCGCTTTTTTTCATTTTTATATAGCGCACTTTCTCGCAATGAGTTATAATAAGATTGGATAGTGTAAAGTAGACTATGAAAAGAAGAAACATAGTAATTATGCAAAGTACAAAGGATTTTGTTAAGTTCAATCTTCTTGACTGCACATCAAACAATGCTCCGATGTATTACAACCAGCGAAAAAGGGCAATAGAGCATCTTTATCTCTGTTGTATCGCAGCATTTTAGCATTGTTATCCGAGCCGTCAAGAACAAGCCAATCAGAGATTGGGATTGAACAGACCCAGCTCAAAAGACAATAGATTAAGACAAGGATTTGACAGTTTGCTGATTGAGGATAATCTGTTGGCCCTGGTAGATAAGTAGCTGCCACTTGGCAGGCATGTTATCAGCGTTTGAAAGGATTTCAACATCATTAAGACTCTTTTTGCAACTGTGAAGTTTATGAGGTCTAAGAAAATTGTAATAAGCAACCCACAGTACAACACCAAGCTCAGCACCCTTTTGGTTATCATAGCCACATGTTACTCTATAGGAAGACTTGAAAGTCCTGTTAATCCTCTCAATAACCTGTTTAAATGGACGATATTCCTTGGATACTGCATCATCATTTGTCAATCCGATAACCTGGGTGACATTAAGTGGAATACCTCTAAGGTTAAACTGTTGAGCGGCAAGAGGATAAGCAGAATAGCCATCAGCAACAAATTTGATAGATTTGAGTTGATCAACAGACCAAGATTTAAACTTGTCCATAGCCAAACGCATAGTCAGTATGCATGGACCGACCCCACGATTGTCAGAAACCTGATAGCCAAGGATAGATCTGGTAACTTTATCAGCGATAAGCCAAACATAACCTTTGAGTCCTTTGACCTTAATGTAGGTTTCATCAGCGGTTAGCAAACCAGAAGGATTGTAATCAAAGGAATCAACAAAAGGTTTGATGATAACAGCAGCAGTTCTGGCATAGTTGGCAATCATAGTGTGAGAGATATCAATACCATGAACTTCCTTAAGAGCGTGAGAAGTTTTTCTAAGAGACAAGCCAAGATTCACATGATAAGTAAGAGCAAGTCCCATGATATGAGCATTGTTATTCCTGAAGTTAAAGGAAGTAGCCCATTTAGGAAGAGCATATAGATCCATTTTAAAGAAATCAACAACAAATTCCCGATAAATGTATCTAAGCTTGAACTTGTATCTTTCGCTAAAAGGCAAATTTTTAGGAAGTTTATGAAGATTGGATTTGTAATAAGAACACGAATTATTGGTACATTTATGGATGTTAAAGTGAAGTCTACTTTTCTTGTGATCAAGAGTATGACTGCAGTAGGGACACTTTAGAATCAAAGGCTTAGGGATGTGAGGATGCTCTATGAATCGCTCATTGCAGATCTTGCAAAGAAGCTGTCCATGGAGTCCATTGTTGGCATAGATATATTCATGAGGTGCATTACACCTTGGACATACAACAGATTCACATATAGGGGTACCATTTCTTCGAGAAATCGGATTAAGCGACCAATTGTATTTCCAAAGATAATATTCAAGAAGGAACTGATAATCCAGCTTTTGGAACTTGATGATAACAGGCAACTGATCAACCTTAAATTTCTGGTATTTCGGACTAATGGAATCATCAAAGGAGAATTGGTTAAGAGGAATAAATTTAGAAATAAATAATAAAAGTTCATTAATCTGCTTATGCAGGTATTGAATATAGGTAAGTAAAAATAGTATAATTGAGTTCATAACGACACATCCTTTTTTTAAGTTGATTGTATTGTAGTGACTCAATTATACAAGAAAACAGGGGGTGTCGTTATCTTTTTTTGATAACTATTGAAATTAGAATGTTTATAGTTGTTTTAAGAGGATAAACTTGACACTACCTAAGATTGATAGGAGGTGTTGTGTATGAGACTTAAGGTTAGTAAATCAAAAAAATCTGCTTCGCTTTATGTAATAAAATCCATCTATAATAGTAAAACTCAATCTAATTCTTCTGTGATTGTTGAAAAGCTTGGTACAGAAGCTGAGCTAAGGGAAAAGTTGAATGGACAGGA
>CAKMKB010000112.1:0-12154 GCA_927435965.1 uncultured Clostridia bacterium | reverse complement strand
AGAAATGGAAGACATAAAAAAACTTAGAGAAGTCGTTCAATCTATATTCGGTGAGGTCAAAAAATTCGAACTGATATTTAACAGCATTGGTGTCTTTCCCGGAGAAGAGAGAGTTACTTTTCTTTCTCCCAAGCCATCAGTGAGACTGTTGAGCATTCAAAGCGCACTTTACAACGAGATCAGAAGACAAGGCATCCGAAAGTTTTACTGGGGTCATTACAAACCGAAAATTTGGGTACCCCACTGCACTATGATTCTGAATAACGAGATAGATATGCATATCAAAGGAATGGAAATATTAAGCAGGGATTTTGAGACGATGGAGGTGACAGTTGAAAGAGTTGCCCTTGTTGAATTCTATCCCTTCAACACAATCCTTGAGATGGGATTGCTTTAACAATTAGATAAAAGACAAACGGAGGAATTTAATGAAGAAAACATTAAGTATTTTTTTAACAGTTGTGGGATTCTTTTTCATGTGGTTGGGACTTTATTCTTTGGTAGGTCCAATTCTCTTGCCATTTTCTTTTCCTGAACCATATAGTGTCTATATGTATACCGCAGCGACTACCTTACCCTTGGGGCTAGGGATTAGATTGCTGGCGATGTTTGGAATGACCAAACAGGAAAGATTCAAAAAACTATTAAAAGACACACTTGTTGTCTTATCATTGGTAGTGTTGCTGGCTTTTGTCACAAAGGTTTCAATGTTTATAAGAAGTAGATCTTAGCATATGGAGGATTATTATGATTGAATCAATGATCACATTTTTCCAGTGTTCATCTCTTGAAACGGTTCATAGTTTTTATCATGACTGTTTAGGACTGAAACTATTCAAAGATCAAGAAATTTGCAGAATCTATGAAACACCTAGTGGAGCATTAGGTTTCTGCACACATCTAGAGAGAACCAGTTCTTCCTCAATCATTTGTTTTGTCCTCAAAGACAAGCAGATGGTAGAAGAGTACTTTCAAAAGGTCAGCGATTATGGTGCTGAGATTTTGACAAATCCAACACTAAAAGAAGAGTTTGGGATATACCAGTTTTTTGCTAACGATATGGAAGGTAATAAAGTAGAGTTTCAATGTTTCCTGTGATCAGGAGGTAAAAATTGGACATCAAGATTTTAGTTGAATCTATGAAACTGGCCGAAAAAGCCTCACTATGCTCCGGAAAAGATTTCTGGACAACAAAGAGAATCGCACGGTTGATGATTCCATCAATATTTTTAGCTGATGGACCACATGGATTGCGAAAGCAGAAAGGTAAATCAGATAATGCTGGGTTGAATGAAAGTATTCCTGCAACTTGTTTTCCAACCACAGCTACAACTGCCTGTTCATGGGATAGGGAGTTGATGTTTGAAATAGGCCAGGCTTTGGGAGAGGAATGTCTGCAGGAAGGTGTTTCTATTTTACTCGGACCGGGTGCAAATATAAAGAGATCACCTCTTTGTGGCAGGAACTTTGAGTATTTTTCTGAAGATCCATTTTTGACAGGGGAGCTTGCTGCTGATTTTATCAACGGTGTTCAATCCAAGGGAGTTGGAACATCACTGAAGCACTTTACTGCCAATAATCAGGAACAATCGAGGATGACCATTGATGCCATAGTTGATGAGAGAACCCTCAGAGAAATATATCTGACCGCTATGGAAATTGCTGTCAAAAAATCCAACCCATGGACAGTCATGGGGGCATACAATCGACTGAATGGCTCTTTTTGTTGTGAGAACAAAACTTTGCTAACAGATATACTCAGAGAGGAGTGGGGTTTTAAAGGTGTTGTCGTTACGGACTGGGGAGCCTGCAATGACAGGGTGTTGGGCATGCAAGCAGGTCTAGATTTGGAAATGCCTTCATCCAGAGGCATAAATGACAAAAAAATCATTTCAGCTGTCAAGAAAGGAAAGTTGAAGACAAAAACTCTTGACGAATCTGTTGAAAGACTCGTGGGTCTGATAATGAGAGCCAAGGATAATAAAATCTTTAACTATAAATATGATATCGATAAGCACCACCAAGTTGCCCGAAAAGCGGCTTCTCAATCCATTGTTTTATTAAAAAATGTCAGTAACATTTTACCATTAACAGATAAATTCAAAATAGCCGTTATAGGTGAGTTTGCTAAATTACCGAGATATCAGGGTGCTGGCAGTTCTCTCATCAATCCAATTCGATTGGAGAATATGTTCGACGAGTTAGAGAAAAGAGGGATAGATTTTACCTATACCAAGGGCTATGACATAAATGATGAAGCAATAGATATGGATTTGATAAATGAGGCATGCGATATCGCAAATACAGCTGATACTGTGATTATAATGGCTGGATTGCCTGAGAATTATGAATCTGAGGGATTTGACAGACCACATATGAGATTACCAGATTCACAAAACTATTTGATCAAAAAAGTTACAGAAACCACCCAAAACATTATAGTGATACTCAGTGGGGGATCACCAATGGAGATGCCATGGATTGAGGATATTCAGGGATTGATTCATACCTACCTCGGAGGGCAGGCCGGCGCTAGTGCTTTATTGGATGTCTTGTTTGGTAATGTGAATCCCTCAGGAAAGTTGACTGAATCCTATCCTTTGAAATTGGAAGACAATCCTAGTAATGCATATTTTTCTTTAAGTAACCAAACTGCAGAATACCGAGAGAGTATCTATGTTGGTTACAGGTACTATATAACGGCTAATAAGGATGTTCTTTTTCCGTTTGGCTATGGACTTAGCTACACTGAGTTCGATTATAAGGATTTGAGAATCAGTCAAAAAAGATTTATGGATGATGAAACAATAGACGTTAAGGTAGCCATAAAAAACACTGGTAGTCGATTTGGTGCAGAGATTGTTCAACTATATGTCAGGGATATTGTATCGACACCATTCAGACCGGATAGGGAGTTGAAAGGATTCATTAAGGTTTCTTTGAATCCTGAAGAAGAAAAAGAATTAGTTTTCAAGCTAAATAAGAGGTCTTTCGCTTACTTTAATACAGCAATCAATGACTGGCATGCAGAAGAGGGAGAATTTGAAATCCTGATCGGAGCCTCTTCAGTTGATATTAGGTTAAAAGAAACAGTTTATGTTGAATCGATAAGAAAAGACATCGAAACTCCTGATTATAGACAGTCGCTACCTGTATATCATGAAATACACAAAAAAGATTTCTATATTGAAGCGAATGAATTTGCCGCATTGTATGGCAGAAATCTTCCTGATTACCCACCTAAAGGTGCTAAACCCTATTCTTTGAACTCATCTTTGGAGGATCTCCAAGGTACACTAATTGGCAGGTTTATAGGCTTCATGCTAAAAAGAGGTCTAAAAAAGCATATTGGTATTAGTGATGAGTTTGATCCATCCTATAGAATGATGTGGTATTTTGTATACGAATCCCCATTGAGAACAATCGCTATGATGGGTGGCCATGTGATATCCTTGGAAACAATTGAAGGTGTCTTGAAAATCAGTAACGGTAAGGTTTTTTCCGGTGTGTTAGAAATTATAAGGTCTTTGTGTAAAACTGAAAGATAATATAGGAGGGTTTAACTTGAAACTGTTAAGAGAGGGAGAAATACTTGCAATTGAAGGCGTAAACAAATTGATTATGGATTCACTACATGATGGTGTTTTAATCATAGACAAAAAAGCAATTGTTAGATATGTCAATCCTGCATACACAAGAATTACTAGAGTTGTATATGATGAAATAGTAGGGAAACCCTTAAAAACTGCCAGACCAGGTGCGAGATTACCTAATGTGTTGCATAGTGGTGAAAAGATTTTGAGGGCTATGAGGATGGAAGATGGAATCGAATATATTGTCAATATGTCCCCGATTTTTGATGATGATGAAATAATTGGGGGAATATCACTAGTACTTGGTATAAAAGAAGTATTGGAGTTGACTCATGAAATCAGCATCTACAAAAATGAAATAAAAAGTTTGGAAAACAGAATTAAGTCTATGCAAAAGGCAAAATACACATTTCATGACATTGTTAGTTTAGATGAGTCATCAATTGCTGTTAAAAAAATGGCTGAGAGAATATCAAAAAATGATACATCAGTTTTGATATTAGGGGAAAGTGGAACCGGTAAAGAGCTTTATGCGCAGGCAATCCATAATCATTCCAATCGATCTAATGGACCCTTTGTTGCCATCAATTGTGCCGCATTCAATCATAGTCTTTTAGAAAGTGAGTTGTTTGGATATCAGGAGGGATCTTTCACGGGTGCAAATAAGGAAGGGAAAATAGGTCTGTTTGAGGCAGCCAATACGGGAACTATTTTTTTGGATGAAATTTCTGAAATGGATTTCAATCTCCAGTCAAAATTATTAAGAACATTACAAGAGGGAACAATCAGAAGAATAGGTGGCATAAAAGAAATTCCAATAAATGTCAGATTATTAACTGCATCAAATAAAGACCTGGAAGATATGATTGAAAAAAATGAGTTTAGAGAAGATTTATTCTATAGAATAGCTGTTTTCCCACTTCACATATTACCGTTGAGAAGGAGAAAGAATGATATTGTACCTTTGGTTAAAACATTTTTACAAACCGAAGAAAACAGGATAAGAAGAAGAATCGATATTACAGAAGAAACCTTGGAATGTCTTTATCATTATGATTGGCCTGGCAACATTCGAGAACTGAAAAATGCAATTGAATTTGCTTTCAACATGATGGAAGATTATTGCATAGACTATAAAGATTTGCCAATTAGGGTGCAATCAGACTATTTAAAAGCTAACAAAGATGAGGTATACATTAATAAGTTATCTGAAACTGTAAAAAGAATAGAAGTTCAAGAAATTAAAAAAGCCATAAGTATTTTTGGCGATACGATAGAGGGGAAAAGAGCAGCTGCAGCTAATTTAGGCATATCTTTAGCGACATTATATAATAAAATCAAATAATTCTAAAATATTAGAATTCCCAGGAATACGTTTCTTATATTTTGGAAATCTTTGAAACTTTATATTTGAGCGAAAAAAGCAGTTAAAAAAGTGTGGTTCAGAATATATTTCTAAATATTTAGAAATGTACTTTTTGAAAATCCTGAATTTTAGTTGTTTTTGTTTGGCACGATAGTTGCAAATGTTAATAAATAAGCAATTAAATTTAGGAGGTTTATTATGTTAGCATTTTTAGGATTTGTAACAATTGTTGTATTACTGGCACTCGTCATGACAAAAAAGGCTTCAGTTGTAGTCGCATTGATACTTGTTCCAATTATCACAGCAGTTATAGGAGGTTTTGGAGGTGAGATCGCGGGATTTATAACCAATGGGTTAAGATCTATAGCGCCAACTGGTGTAATGTTCATATTCGCCATTTTGTTTTTTGGAATTTTAACAGATGCAGGGACATTTAGTCCAATAATTAAGAAGATTCTTAAAATTGTAGGCAATGATCCTGTAAAAATTGCAATCGGAACTGCTATCTTAGGCATGCTTGCACATTTGGACGGTTCAGGAGCAACCACATTCTTAATTTCTATTCCTGCATTACTGCCACTTTATGATGCAATGGGGATGAGAAGAACGACACTAGCTACGATAGTTGCTTTATCAGCTGGTACGATGAATGTTCTTCCATGGGGAGGACCAACTATTAGAGCAGCAACTTCATTGGAAATCTCTGTTACAGAACTCTTCAATCCTTTACTGATTCCTGTTCTAATCGGTTTGGCTACAGTTATTTTCGTTGCATTTCTTCTGGGAAAACAAGAAAGAAAGCTAATTGGTTCCAATACAGCAAATGTGGATACGACTTATGAGCAAGATGATAATAAGTCTGCATTGGAAAGACCTAAACTATTTGTTGTCAACATTTTAATGATAATAATTGCTGTCACAACATTGGTTTCAGGCAAGTTGCCACCACAAGTAGTCTTTATGATAGCTTTTGCTATAGCACTAATCGTAAATTATCCAAATGTCAAAGAACAAAGAGAGCGAATTGATGCACATGCCAAAGCCTCTTTAATGATGGCAAGTATTTTGTTTGCAGCAGGTGCATTTACAGGTATATTGTCTGGAACAGGAATGATTACTGCAATGGCTGAAGCTGCTGTTACGGCTATACCCGTATCTCTAGGAGCTAGAATTCCATTGATTACAGGTGTAATATCGATGCCAGCAAGTTTACTGTTTGATCCTGATTCATTCTACTTTGGTGTTTTACCTGTACTATCAAGTACAGCAGCCCAATTTGGGGTTGATGCTATCAGTGTTGGTAGGGCAGCTATATTAGGACAGATGACCACAGGGTTCCCAGTTAGCCCATTGACAGGTGCAACCTTTCTCTTGATAGGTCTGACTGGTGTTGATTTAGGAGATCATCAAAAGAAAACTATACCTTATGCGTTCATGGTTACAATTGTCATGCTAGTTGTAGCAGTAGTAATGGGAGTAATCCCAGTATAAAACCAGCGCATGCATCAAAATATATATAACTTGGTGGATGAAAAGGAGGAGACTTAAGATGAAAAAAATAAGAATTGGCAGCGGCGCAGGCTATGCAGGAGATCGATTGGAGCCATCCATAGAGTTAATCAAAAAAGGTAATATCGACTACATTTGTTATGAGTGTCTAGCTGAAAGAACCATTGCCATAGCCCAACAAAACAAATTAAAAGATCCCAGCAAGGGGTACAATGAATTGTTGGAGTACAGAATGGAAAAAGCACTGCCGACGGCATTCAAGCATGGCGTAAAAATAATTACCAACATGGGAGCCGCCAATCCAGAAAGTGCGGCAGAGGTTGTTAGAACCATTGCTATGAAGTATAACTTAAAGGGATTAAAAATTGCTGCGGTTACAGGTGATAATGTATATGATAACTTAAATCAATACATGGATCTCGAGATATGGGAAACAGGACAGAAACTGAAAGAGCTAGATGGTGAGATCATTTCCGCAAATGCTTATCTTGGAATAGATGGCATCGTTGAAGCGCTCAGACAGGGAGCAGATGTGGTGTTGACAGGAAGAGTGTCTGATCCAGCCCTGTTTCTGGCACCACTGGTTTATGAGTTTGATTGGAGTACCGATGATTATGATAAAATGGGTAAAGGGACACTGATAGGGCATTTGCTTGAATGTGCAGGTCAGATAACTGGCGGATACTATGCTGATCCAGGGAAGAAAGACGTCAATGAGCTTTGGAATCTGGGTTTTCCGCTGGCTGAAGTGGATGAAGAAGGAAACGCATTAATAACAAAAGTTCAGGGAACAGGCGGCAGGGTAATCGTGGACACCTGCAAGGAGCAAATCGTTTATGAGATACATGACCCTGAAAACTACCTGACACCGGATTGTATCGCTGACTTTTCCCATGTTCGGGTAAAACAGATTGCTGATGATGTGGTTCATGTATCAGGAGCGACCGGCAAACAGAAGACTGATCACTATAAGGTAAGCCTTGGATATAAAGACTGCTTCATCGGAGAAGGAGAGATTAGTTACGGTGGACCAAATTGTCTAGAAAGGGCAAAGCTTGCACTAGACATCGTAAAGAAGAGATTGGCCATTCAAAATGTTGTTCTAGATGAGGAAAGATACGATATTATAGGCATAAACTCACTCTTTAACGACAATCAAGACCAATACCAATCACCTAGAGAAGTAAGGATAAGAGTAGCAGGCAGAACAAAAAGCAAAGCTGATGCAATTAAAGTGGGCAACGAGGTAGAAACGCTCTATACCAACGGACCTGCAGGCGGTGGTGGCGCAACAAAAGGTGTGTCTGAAATCATATCTGTTGCTTCTATACTGATTCCTAAAGAGGATATCACATCTCATGTGGTTATCAAGGAGGTATTGTAATGAAGTTATGGGAAATAGCCCACTCTAGAACGGGTGATAAAGGAAACATATCCAATATATCGCTGATTGTATACAATCCCGAAGATTATGAGACAGTTAAGGAAAAAGTCACAGCTGAGGTTGTAAAAGAACACTTCAAGCATTTTGTTCAAGGTGATGTGAGGCGATACGAACTCCCTGGTATCCAAGCGTTGAACTTTGTCATGTATGGTGCGTTGGGTGGAGGAGTCACCAGATCGCTAGCGATGGACAAACACGGAAAAGCCTTAAGTTCGTTTTTACTTGATTTAGAGTTATAAACTACATAAGAATGCCCTTCCAAAGTTATTTTAGAGGGGCATTTTTTATGGATTAAAAGCAAAATTCAACTTTCTATCTATTATGAACTGGTGTATTATGTTTTAACGGAGAAGAATTTTCAGTTGATATTTGGTAACTGAGATTACCGAAATAATAATATTATTTGCTATAATAGGATGTCAAATAGAAATGTTGGAGGATTAGAACATATGAATGCTTTTCTGATGTATGGCTTAAGCATAGGACTCTTAGGGGTTTCTTATTTCAAGGACAAGAAAAAAACAAAAATGGCTGTTAAGAAAGGATGGAAGTCTTTTTTGAATATTTTGCCACAAATGCTTGGTATAGTGACAATGGTCGGTTTTATATTTGCTTTTTTCAACGCAGAGACCATTTCCAGGTTAGTAGGTAATGAGTCAGGTTGGCTAGGGGTTCTATTATCAGCAATCGTAGGGGCAATAACACTTATTCCTGGATTTGTCGCTTTTCCAACAGCTGCACTGGTTCTTCAGAACGGAGGCGGCTATATGCAGATAGGAGCATTTGTGTCGGCTTTAATGATGGTAGGTATCATGACAGCACCATTGGAGATAAAATACTTCGGTAAGAAAATGACTATTATTAGAAATACACTGGCATTTTTATTCTCGTTTGTAGTAGCGCTGGTGATTGGGATGGTGATGAGTTGATGTATAAAGAGATGATTAAGAAATATAGATTGTTCATAATAGCTGCTATTGCTACAATAGTTTTGTACCTGATCAATAAAGAAGTTGGATTAAGAGCAATTGGGATGACATCCTATAGCTTCAAAGAGATGTTTACAGTTTTACCTCCTGTATTTCTGCTTCTAGGCCTTCTGGACGTTTGGGTGCCAAGAGAGTTGATGATTCAATTTATGGGTGAAAAGGCCGGTCTAAAAGGAATTCTGTTAGCCTTCTTTTTAGGATCTGCAGCAGCAGGGCCCTTGTATGGTGCGTTTCCAGTTGCAGCTGTCTTGATGAAAAAAGGTGCTAGATTCAGCAATGTAATGATATTCATCGGTGCCTGGTCAACGACGAAAATCCCGATGCTATTGTTTGAAATGGCATCCCTTGGAAAAACCTTCGCACTTACAAGACTTCTGGTTGATATTCCTGGCATCATCATTATTGCACTATTGATAGAAAAATTGATGAAGAAGGAAGAGATTGAACAAATATATATAAATGCTTCAAAAATGTGAAGTGAGAGGCTTAACCGCCTCCCACAACTGGAACAATAATGATATGGTCATTATCTTTTATGCAATAGGATAATGGCTCTTTTTTTTGATTGACCAGTACCATACCTACTTCACCTTCAGGCAATCCGAGTGATATGATTAAGTCCTTCAGATTGCCTTCAAAGATTTCTATAGAAATTGTTTTTCTTTTATTCGCATACCAGATTAATTGACCCTTTAATTCTATGTTAATCATAGCAAGACCTCATATAGTAGTCAGATCAAGAGTATCCAATCTTTCAGGTGTAGGGATTCCTTCATTGTCCCATCCGCGAATCTGGTAATACTCTGTCAGAAGCTTGGTCATATTAGGTAATATACCTGCTGCCGCACCGGTTTTTCTATCATGATACTGAAGTCTTGGTGGTAAATGGTCGTCCTTTCTGCTGATACCCAAAGCATTGTTGTATAGTCGTTTGATATTGTGTAACCTTTCTCCGATAACCATTAGCTCCTCGCCAGTCATATCCCAACCTGTAACGGCATTGATCCACGATGATATGGTATCAGGGCTAGTCTTTCCACGGATAAGGAACTTACACAAACCCAATGCGTTAAAGACGTTCATGAGATTTTGCATAGCCACAGACAACTCAGCTTTATTCTCATCACTATGCTTCGACAAAGGCTTATTGAATCCAAATATTTCCGGAGGAAATGCACCCGATTCACAGAAATAAGAAAGATTCTCCAGATGGCAGCCACCTCTGTTAGCTGTTGCATACCCGACAGCCATGCTTGTGAAGGCTCGCGGATCATGGAAAGCAACTGAAAGCCCTTTTACGTGAATAGCAAACTCCTTCGCTAGCCCGCCTAGCTTTTCACCTGCCTCTTCGACGCCGTCTCCAAAGATAGCACCAATACCTTCTTTTTTGGCTAGCTTGAGTAAAAACTCCAATATGGCAGGTCCATTTCCCCAGGTTAGGTCGATGCCTTCAGTATCGGTCTTGTCAATGATACCTCGTTCATAGCATTCCATTGCCATAGCAGTGGCATTTCCAGCACAAATGGTATCCAGACCCATGCGATTGCAGATATCGTTGGCCGCAACGAGATATTCAATGTCATCATTTAGGATATTCGCACCAAAAGCAGCACAGGTCTCGTATTCAGGTCCGTGTCCGATGGCACCTTTGAATGGTCCTATATCGACTCGAGCGTCTTTTCCACATCTTATTGAGCAGGCGTAGCAAGCATGATGGGATACGGTAATCCCAAGGTAATCCAAATTCTGACCGCAGGTTTTTTCTGCGCCCTCAGCCCAGTCACCAAGAGTCCAGTTTTTGATTGGAAGATCTCCGTTAGCCTCAACACCTTGTACGCCCCCGGCTGTTCCAAAATCATGAAGACCTTTGGCATTGGCATTCAATACAGGAAGAAAATCCTTTAATAGGTCTCTTAAGGTTTCTCGACTGTAAACTTCCGTTGCCTTTGATCCTTTTGCAACAATGGCCTTAACATTTTTAGATCCCAGAACTGCACCTAGTCCACCACGACCGGCAGCTCTTGTTTCGTTGCCACCTATCATGATTCCGGCTATTTTGCTCAGACTCTCTCCTGCTGGACCTATGCAGGCGACAACAGCTTTTAAGTCTGTCATAGATTTAATCTTTTCAGAGGTATCAAATACATCAAGACCCATCAGATCTTTCGCATCTCTTATTTCCACAGTATCATCATTGATCCATATATAGACTGGGGTGTCTGATTTTCCTGTCAGAATAAAACCATCAAGACCACATTTTTTTACCTGAGCACCCCAATGACCACCTACTGTTGATTCATTCCAAATCCCAGTTAAAGGACTTTTGGCAATGAAAGAGCTTTTAGCACCGGTAGGCACAGGTAGGCCTGTCAACAATCCATTCATGAATATTAGAGGATTTTCAGGGGACAGGGGATCAACACCCAGATCAAACTCATCCATTAGGATTTTAGCAGCAACACCACTTCCGCCAAGATATTTCTTGAAAATCGTCTCATCAGAGTTCCTATAACCTGTAGTTTTGGCAGTTAAATCCACTTCTAAAATTCTACCCATAATTCCGTAAGTCATCATATACCTCCATAAATTGCTTTTGTTATAATACTAATTATAAAGTAATTTAAACTTTTGTAAACTATTGAAAAAAATCAATAACAATAATCATTGAATAGTTTTAGTTTTTTTTACATATTATGTTATAATATGACTATACATGTTTACAGGAGGGTTATCGTGAGTCAGAATAAGAAATCAGGATCTCTATTCGGAACTATCATCAGTGTTTATATATTATTCTTAGTGCTGTCATCATTCTTAGGATTTAGCGGTGCTCCGAGGAATTTTTCAAGTATTATCGCAATTGTTGCGGTGATTGCTGTTGCCTCTAGAGTATTGACTCTAATGAAAAAATCAGGAAATGGCAAAGAATATTTCCAAGGTAAACAACCTACTCAGTATCGAAAGACAGCTAATCAATCTGGTAATTCGATGGGTGAAAAGGGGTTCAATAAGGACTTTGGATTGAACGAGATTAAAAACATCAGACTTTCAAGCGACAAGGAGTTTATTAGAATAGACCCTAAAGATCATTATCATCAACAGTATAAAGAACTGTACGATGCTGGAATTATTACAAAAGAAGAATTCAAGGACAGAATCGCTAAAAAAATACGTTATTAGCTAAAAAAATCAATCCTGCGATTTACATTTTTTGTATTTTCGTTATAATGATAATATGCAGTGATTTAAATAT
>CAKMKB010000111.1:0-4591 GCA_927435965.1 uncultured Clostridia bacterium | reverse complement strand
AGAATGAGGATATTGAAGTTATATATCCTATACACTTAAATCCCATTGTAAGAAGCATATCAGACAAGGTTTAGTTGGTGCAAAATGATAATGGGTCAGAACTCCGGTCATTTTTCGATTGGCCTCTTCAGGATATGGCGAATACAGATTGCCACTGCGTAAGCCCGCTTCAACATGTCCTACTTTGACTTGATGATAGAAACCTACTAACGCACCTGCAAATACAGTTGTTGTGTCCCCTTGAACTAATAGCACATCAGGTCTGAACTCTTTCACAATCTTCTCCAAGCCTTCCATTGCTCTGGTTGTTATCTGGGTAAGTGTTTGTCCATGCTGAAAAATATCCAAGTCATAGTCAGGGGTGATATTGAATATTTTCAGTACCTGATCGAGCATGTCCCTGTGTTGCGCTGTAACGCATACTCTTTGTAAAAAACGGTCATCCTCATTCAGCACTTTAACGATTGATGCCATTTTTATTCCCTCAGGTCTGGTACCAAACACTGTCAATACTTTAAGCTTTTCCATTCAATACTCCTTCGCTATTAGTGCTTTTTCTTTTCTCCATTTAATAGACCTATTTTTCTTCCAACTAAAACTATGAGAACCGAAGTAACTATGATGACAACAGTCCCTTCCAATGGATCAGAGTCGGTAATATACACTGCCGCTGCACCAAAAGCAATGCTAATGCCATATAGGATCATGACAGTCTCCTTTTGTGAAAAACCTTTATCCACCAGTCGATGATGGAGATGCCCTTTATCTGCCGCCATAATGGGCTTTTTATTGATAGTTCTTCTTATTATTGCAAAGACAGTGTCCAATATCGGGATGCCTAAAACTAGAATCATGACGATTAATGTAACTAGCGTCACAGTCTTCATGACTCCGCGAATAGATAAAATGGCCAGCATATAACCCAAAAACAAAGCGCCTGTATCTCCCATGAATATTTTAGCCGGATTGAAATTATAGGGCAGAAATCCGAGAGCAGCTCCAGCCAAAATAGCACATTCAAGCATAATAAATTCGAAACCGTTTATAGCAGCGATGAACATAAGCGTAGCAGCCGCTATTGCAGCAACTCCTGATGCCAGCCCATCAATGCCGTCAATCAGGTTGATGGTGTTTGTGATACCAACAATCCATATTAGTGTAACCGGTATAGTCAAATTGAACAGTCTGACAATCTCAGAGGATGGAAAGGGATTACTGATCCACTCAATGGTGACTCCCCCCCAAATGGCAATAATCGCACCGATTATTTGACCTGTCAATTTGGCCTTTGCAGTAATATCCTTCATGTCATCAGCAAGACCCACCAAAAATATAATCGTTCCACCTGCCATTACAGCCAGTGTGGTTTTATCCAGTTCCACAAACAGGAACATCCCTATCATGGTCGCTGCATAGATAGCCGCGCCACCAAGATATGGTATGGGTTTCTTATGAAGTTTTCTCTCGTCTTTGGGATAGTCAAGAACATCTAGCTTAAAAGCTAATTTTCTTGCTATTGGCGTCAAAACAAAAGACAATATAAACGTTACGAAAAAAACGATATAGATCTGTTTCATGTATGCTCCTTAAATTCCTGTTCTTTATAGTTGCTTATTTTTTACTAGCATTGGTTTTCATAGTCTGATATCTTGTTTATCCTTCGTAGGTGTCTTCCACCTTCAAAGTCAAATTCCAACCAGGCCTTGACGATTCTTACAGCTAGATCTCGTCCGATGACCCGACCACCCATTGCCAGCATATTGGAATTGTTATGTGCCCTTGTCATCTCTGCCGAGTATACATCGTGACAAAGTGCACACCTGATGCCTTTTACTTTATTAGCAGAAATTGAAACACCAATACCGGTACCACACATTACAATTCCTCTGTCCACTTCACCTTTCGATACTGCCTCTGCGGCTTTCACGCTATAGTCGAAATAATCGACAGATTCAAGGCTGGAGGTTCCAAAGTCCTTCACCTCATGTCCGTTGATCTGAAGATAATCCTTGATGATTTCCTTTAATTCAAATCCACCATGATCACTGGCTAATGCAATTTTCATATCAATTCTCCTGTTATTTTTTTTACTGAAATTTCAAGTGCCATCAATATTTCCTCTGCACACTCCTTATAGGCATCAATATCCATACCAAAAGGGTCTGAAATGTCCATATCTCCATCTGTATAGCCTGCAAATTCTTTCAGTGTATAAGTTTTCCCAATGGCTTTATCGTTCTTCATTGTTACTGCAATTTTATGGGTGAGTGTCATAGTCAGTATCAAATCAGCTTCTTCCACCATATCATCCGTAAGTCTTTTAGACAGATGACCACTAATGTTAATTCCCTTATCCAACAACACTCTAACTGAATACTCACTAGCTTCCACCCCATCAATTGTCATCAAGCCTGCTGAGACAACTGTAAAATCTTCACTTTTCATCCCTTTTGATCTGATGATTTCTGTGAATAATCCCTCAGCCATTGGGCTTCTGCAAGTGTTGCCAGTACAGACAAACAATATTTTCATACCAAATCTCCGCAGTTTATGATCCTGCCCCCGGAGGCTTTTTTCAAACGGTTCATAATGGCAACCCCAAGACCTTCTTCATCTATACCTTCTACTAATATGATGTCAGCTTTTAGTTCATCAGCTTTTCTTAGCATGCTAAATAGGTTTGACGAAATTTCCATTGGATTTGTTCTCGAACCTAGATTTAAAATAATGCCTTCTTTATAACCCATTATACTTTCTTCAGTACCTAGAATCATCACTTTGTTAGAATTATTGATAAACTGCATTGCAGCCTTATTTATCGCATCTTTGATATCATTTGTTTGCCCTATATATAGATAAACCTCACCCTTTGGTGCGTAGTGTATGTACTTTTGTCCTGGAGATTTTGCAATAATAGTATCATGAATCATAGCGGGATCATATATTACCGTGTTTATAGTTTCAGCTATATCCTCCAAAGTTATACTCCCTGGTCTTAGAATCATAGGCGTTTCATTTAAAACATCAATAACCGTTGATTCCATACCAAACTGACAATCTCCTCCATCAATAATCGCATCAACTTTGCCATCCAGATCCTTTATGACGTGTTCGGCTGTTGTTGGGCTGGGCTTTCCCGAAATATTTGCACTGGGAGCCGCCAGAGGCAAGTCACATGTCTCTATCAGCTTCAGAGCAATCTTAGATGAAGGCATCCTAACAGCAACAGTATCTAGCCCTCCTGTAATCATATCAGATATGATCGCTTTTTTTTTAAACAACAATGTCAAAGGTCCAGGCCAAAATTTATCCATCAAAACTTTAGCTTTTTCTGGTATAATTTCTACTATTCTTTCAAGTTGTTCAAGATTGCTGACATGGACGATAAGAGGATTATCAGAAGGTCTACCTTTAGCGGCAAATATTTTTGCTACCGCTATATCTGATAATGCATTGGCTCCTAGCCCATAAACTGTTTCTGTCGGAAAAACGACTGTTCCGTTGTTCTTTATTATATGGCTTAATTCTATGATTATTTCATTATCTATGTTTTCTTTATCTATTTTTACTATTCTTGTCATTTACTTGCACCTCATCCACAAGAAACATTATATATTAGACTGATACTTATTTCAATATAACTATACCGTTGTTAAATCAGCTAGACATTATGCTGCATTGATAATTTTAGGCGTGTATGCTTTTTTCAACAAACTTGGTGTCACTATAGTTGTAATTAGTACAACCACAACTAATGATGTAAAGATTGTGTCACTTATAAAGCCTCCTGCTTTAGCTATATTTGCTGTAATCAGCACAACCTCTCCCCTTGGCATCATACCTATGCCAACCTGAAGGGATTCTCTAAATGAGTATTTCATCGCTTTAGCACCTATGCTGCAACCAATAACCTTGCTCAATGCTGCAGCCAAGAATAAAACTACAACAGGCATAATAATCAAGCTGATATTCTTAACTGAGATACTCAGTCCGATATTCAAGAAAAAAATCGGAGTGAAAAGAGTATAGGCAATATTAGATACGTCTTGTTCCACTCTGTTGTTATATGGTGTCATAGAAAAAACTATCCCTGAGAAATAAGCGCCAATGATAGCTGCTAACCCAAATCCCTGCGCCAAATAAGCCAATAAAAAACATACAATGATTGCAAATGCTCCTACGTTTCTATTTCTCAACATCTTAACTGAATACTTAGTCATAAATGAAGTAAAAACCCTACCACTAACACCCGCTAATATAAAAAACCCAACCATTTTTAAAAGAACGATCACAATTCCCGTTTCTCCTGTTGGACTGGCAACACCCAAAACGACAGTTAACAATATTATACCAATAATGTCATCAATAACAGCCGCTCCCAAAATACTAATTCCTGTCTTTTCTTTGATTTTCTTTAATTCTCTCAATACCTGAACCGATATTCCAATACTGGTTGCTGTTAATATCACACCTACAACGGCGGCTCCAATCACTCCCTCTTGAGGGAAAAAATAGTAAACAGCCCCAAATCCCATTATAAAGGGGGTGTTGCCAGTCCAACAGGAGAAACGGGAATTGTGATCGTTCTTTT
>CAKMKB010000110.1:0-41785 GCA_927435965.1 uncultured Clostridia bacterium | reverse complement strand
AAAGTGCATCAACACATCATTCAGAAGAATTTGAAAGAGGAGCAGAAGGTGAAATAGTTATTATGCTTCCTAAGGATGTAGGCGGATTTTATGAGAAGAGATATTATTGGAAGGGAGATGAATTTAAATCAAATTAAATGTTAGCGTTAATTCTAATACTTATAGAAAATAGAGGAAACATTCACATTTGTGCAAACCGGTGTTTGTCAACATAGTTGTCAGTAAATCCTATAAAATCTATGATGATATTTCTTCAATGAATTCAATAGATTCTTCATTTTCTGGGTTTAGCCAAACTCTCTCTTCTAGATTCCAGTTACGGATGTTTCGAGACCATCTATTAGGATTTTTTAGCTTTGCTGCTTCATATACTGCTTTTCGATTTGCTAATACAGCTTCTCCAAGTCCATTGTGTCTTTGTTCCGGGGTCAGAAAATTAAGCCCACTGTGATGATGCTCCTTGTTATACCAGCGTGCAAATTTCAGTACCCAGGTTCTTGCATCTTCTATACTTGCAAGGCCCTTACGTGGATAACCGGGACGATATTTAAGTGTTTTAAAGATTGCTTCTGCGTACGCATTGTCATTACTCACACGTGGTCTACTATTTGACGGCATAACGCCAAGCATAATCAAGGTTTCAAGTAATGTCGCGCCTTTCATCGGACTGCCATTGTCACTGTGGAGAACAAGTGGTTTCATATCTTTTGTGCGATTTTCACTCATGAAAGCTCGGCGCACAAGTTTACTGGCGTAGTCAGCGGATTCTTTTTCATAGACTTCCCAAGATATGATTTTCCGACTGTATAAATCTAGAATCAAGTATAAATAGTAATATTTACCTTTGATTCCAGCGGGCAAATATGTGATGTCCCACATCCAAACTTGATTAGGCCCATCAGCATAATGTGTTGATATTGTTCGTTTTACAGGTGCCTTAGAAATACCTCTGTGGTGTTGCATACTATATTCTTTAAGAACTTTGTACATTGTTGATTCTGATGCGATATACTCGCCTTTGTCAGCTAATGCCGGGACAATTTGACTTGGTGGTAGACTCTTATATTCTGGGCTGTTAACAACTTCTATGATTCGTTCTTTTTCTTGCCTAGTTAGTTTATTATTTGGTTCAGGTCTGATTGCATGAGGCCGTTGATCCTCATCGGGTGTGTTTTTACTTCGCCATCTAAAGAGTGTTCTTTGACTGATATTTAGAACTTCACAAGCCTTTAATTCCCTAGCTCCATTCTTTACTGCTTCATCTATCAGGTTTATTGCAAGAATTCTGTCTTCACGAGAAATCATTCTTCCTCGTCGTCCCCCCAGATGGCTTGGGCCTTTTTTCTAAGCACGATGAGTGCTGCGGTTTCAGCAAGAGCTTCTTCTTTTCGTTTAAGTTCCTTTTGCAATTTTTTAATTTCTTTGTCTTTTTCTTTACTTTCTTTATTTAATCGAGATGCTTCTTCTGCCACGCCTCCGTTGGCCTGCATACAAGCGTCTCTCCATGATTCGACTTGTTCAACATAAAGTCCCTTTTGGCGACAGTATTCAGATAACTCTACGGAATTTAGTGATGCTGTTTCAACTACAATCATGAACTTGTCATGTGTGCTCCATTTTTCACTTTGAGCTTCTCCATCAGTAATTACAATACCTTTGGCCTTTGCTTCGCGTTTCCACTTGAAAAGTGTTTGCTCGGCGATACCATTTTCTTTTGACAAGATACTTACTGTTTTATTTTGTGGTGGCATCATTTGTTTTATGATACTCAACTTAAATTCTTCGCTATATTTAGCCATTAGTGCCTCCTGATATTTAGTCTTTCAACTAATATATATTTTTTTCGGCCTACTGACAACTAGCTTAACACATAGGGCCATGGAGTTGCTACTGTTCTCATCAATCTACCTCCAAATGCTATTATCCTTGATTTGCTTTCTCTTTATTTAAATAGAAACCATGCACTAATAAGGCCAGTATAATAAATTAAGTAAAATATTGTTGTTTTATATGGAGATATTTCCCATTGTCCTGTAAAATCTCCCCCCGTTAATTCTTTTGTTTTTATATAAGAAAACAACTCTGTTAACAAGTAAATAGTAGCCAATATGAGAGACATCCTTATTATATCGACTGCCATCTGTTGAAAGACTTTTACACGACTTAACAATGATATTACAGCAATACTAACTACTATAAAAAATTCAAAAACATGACCTCCTGCAACAAACCAATACATCTTTTTTTCACAAGGAATGTAATACTCCAAAATCTCAACATATTTTTTCATCTGTTTTGGGTTTTGGGAAGGCATAATTTTCTGGTTGTTATCGTCTAAAAGGGCTAGATGGGGAGTGATAGAAAACACGATTGCATGTATGAAATTCTTTTTCTTTTCTCTATTTATAAATCCTATTGCCATTTTACTTTTGGGAATTCCAAGTATATACCCTGCTAACATATGTCCTAACTCGTGAATCACTATTATCCCAGCGAGTATTGTTAAACTTATAATTGCGTTCATTTTATTTGCCTCTTAGTTTTTTTCTTTTCTGTTCAATTGCGTAACTCTATTTCTTTTTGGTCTCGATTAGTATACCAGATATAATGGCGTAAATTATAGTCACAACCATTATCATTAACACTATGTAAAAAATCCATCCACTATCAATAAGCACTTCAATAGCATTTAATAAAAAAATGATGCTAATCAAAAAAAATATTATTGCCGATTGCCGATAATGTGGCTTCTTATCCATGCTATTACGCTCTTTTCTTGATGCATAAATATAGGCATTGTTTAACAACAATCCTTTTTCTTTAAAAGAGAAAAAACTTATAACAAAGGTCCCTATTGATACTATAAAAAGAATAACTGCAATAATTATTTCTTTCATTAATATGGCACACCTCAATCAAACTCAAACCTAAATAACAACTTCTACTCTAAGTTTAAAATAGTTCTCTATAAAGTTAATCCTTCTAAAGGTCTTTTCCACCTCCGTCTCAAGGCGGAAATATCAACAAGTTAAGAATGTCCTTCCTAATTGTACCACATTGTCGTTTATCGTTTAATCTTTTATCTATCATTAGTGCAAAATATATTTACGCTTCAAAGATACCCTTCAAATCTTCTTACCCCCGTTTATAGAGGACTTTACACTAACGATCGTAAGCGTTAATTAGATTTACTGAATCGTGATCTTAGCCGGTGATTAAAAATCTAACTTAAAGATCATCCGGTACTATGCATATCCACATCCATATACTATAATTAGAGAAGCAAATTAGCGAGGTGGTAATTTGAATTACATTTTTAGAAAAATGCAGGTGGATGATATAGAAAGTATCTGGTCTTTGTTTCAAGGAATAAAGGCGGAAAAAATAGACATGTCTTTTGCGGAAATAACCCAAAAAGATGAAATCCTGGATTTTGTGGACAACCCTTCCGAACTGACTTATGTGGCTGTATCGGAAGAAGATGCTCACAAGGTGCTTTGCCTTGTCAAAGGAAGAAGAGATATAGCAGTTGAAAAAAGGCATGCAGCATTTCTATCCGCAGCCACTCACCCTCATTTTCGGGGTGATGGTCTTGTAGCAAAACTGACGAAATTCGCTTTAAAAGAAATGAAAGACGAAGGCGTCAACATTGCCAGGATTTATGTTTATAGCAACAATACAACTTCCATTAACGCTATAAAGAAACTGGATTTCACCCATGCAGGTACTTTACTTAAGCATCATAAAAATTTAATAACCGGTGAATATATTGATGATTTGATTTTTCACAAAATATTGGACTAAACTTATACATTTCATGAAAAATCACCTCAATAAAATAATATACCGTTATCGGAATAATGTTGACATTACTCCGATAACGGTATATTAAAAGTTATAGCTAGCTTATATACTTCATTTATCCTGAATCTGTATAGCACAGAAATTAGCGATATCACTGTTTAAGTTTAAACATCGCATGAATCATTTTGAAATAATACGGCCATTTTAGTTTTATTCTTCTTCTACGATTATCGCTTCTATAGAATTTTTCTTTATGGAATCTATTCCATTTTGACATCCAGCTTTAGATTTATATCTACCACCAGTACCAATAAGTTCTCCATTCCTCGCTTTTAATCTAAAACGATAATCTCCATTTCTATACTCGTATACCTCAAATTTAGGATTCGTCTCTATTGTAAATCCCTCAACAGTTTGGTCTTCAATAGGGGCGATAGGAGCATTCACCCTTATACTCTCAATACCTTTTTTACATGATGCAAGAGATGTGTAAGGTTGCGAACTTAGTATAATCTCACCATTTACAGCTTTTAGATGAAACCTAAACTGGTCATCTATTTTGACTATTACAAATTTGCTTGCCATTGAAAATCCCTCCTTATTGATTTAAGATTACCACATATTATTCGAATTTTCAATAACATTATATGTCGACTCATAATTCTAATGACTCTTTGTTAGCATTTATAGGATTGAAACAACTTCTATACCTTGACCTCAAATATTGATCCCTCTCTGCGATATCCGAGTTTTTCGTAATATGGGTCTACATCACTCATAACATAGACTGGTTGATCTGGAAACTCAATACACGCCTGTTCCATCAACATTTTTCCAAGCTGATTTCCTCGATATGATTCTCTTACGAGTAAATCATAAACATAAACACCAAAACCATCATCTTCTCGGCAGCGAGCGTAACCACAGACAATAGTACCATCAAAAGCTATATAGGTTGTGCTCGACTCAAGTGCTATAATGTATTTATCGCGGCCAGCTGAACCGTGATAAGCGCTCCACTCATCGCCCTCCTCGACAAGCATGTCAAAAAGTAAGGGTGCATCGGCTTTGCTGTATCTTTTAATCTCCATATATTTCATCCCTCATAACCAAATGTTTTACTTTTCATCCAAATTATGTCTTATCGCTCCCGTTTTAGATACACCGTATCAACAAGTTGTGTCCCACCAAAATATTCTCGCCAACAATGCGAAGGGACAAATAATTTAGAGTACTGAGTACCTATAAGGTTTAATTAACTATAAGCCATATGCCTAAAAATAAAAACAACAGCGCCCATATGTAGAAAAATATTTCTGTTCCCTTATCTCCCAGCATTTTTTTAAACCAAACTATTTTCTTCATGTTCCAAATTTTTTCCGGTTTTACCACAGCAATCACAACTACTGCAACAGCGTATACGACTGCTAAAACACCCCATAATTTCATGATCCAATCCTCCTTATTCTAATCCTTTTCTTATTTTTGGCGCTAAGATAGCAAATGCTATTATGCTTATCAAGACCACTATTCCTGAATATTTAATGATATCGAGCCATGTGCCGCTATTGGATAAAATTAGATTATTTCCCTTAAAGGTCCAATAAAAAGGTATCCAGTAGAATAAAGGTTGATATTTGTCAGCCAAAAGCTCTGCGCCAGCAACACCACCGAAGAGAGGTAGAAACAGCAACTTCATGTTGCCGGCTGCATTCATCACATCATCGTTGTTTATTCCCTCAATGAAACCTATAAGTATGCTAATTATACTGGATGTAGCCACCATCAAAAAAGCATGGAAGTAGTTGATTTCTCTAAACCCTGTTATAAACAACATCAGAAAAGTTCCAACAACAGGTATGAAAACACCAATAAGACTTTTTCCCGCAATGAACCCCAATCTGGACACAGGAGACAAATGGATTGCACTGATCGTATTATCTGTTTTTTCTTCAACGATATTGAGAGCGATGATCATACCTCCCAAAACTGAAATAAACATAACGGCAACATTTACCATAAGCTTTTTCAAAGGTGGAATATCTCTTCCGTAGTCTAATATTTCAGCCATCGAATCTTCTATCCCTATATCGTAATGATTGAAAGCAGTTAGTCTTTTCACGTAATCAATGATGTAATCCTGCTCATTGCCTTGAGTTAGGATAAAATACTCATCTTTGTTACGGGGAAGCACCCCTACAATGTTGTCTCTCTTTTTAACCCTTTCTTCTATATCTTCAACTGTATCAAGCAATTCAACATTTGCAAACTGTTTGAAAAATTCTTCCTGCTTTTGATTTTCACCTTTAAGCAGTGCGATCTCGACTGTCGTATCATTGATCCCTGGTGAAAAAACATTGATGATGACAGCAAAAATAATCGGCACAACTATGATGTACAATGTTATGAAATTTCTAATGCTAACTTTCAAATCTCTTTTAAAAATCAATAAAACCTTTCTAAACATTTCACAACACTCCCTTACAATGTCAGTGTCTTTTTGAATCTATGGTTGGCCAATATAAAAATATCCAGTCCCAATACGGTAAATCCAAGAGATGCAACCAATACATAAGCGATATTTCCGTTAAGGGATACTATTTCCTTAAAGCTTTGGAGCATGATATAGCTTGGAATAATCTTAATCCAATCCGGATCCCAGCTGGGTGTGAAATAAGATATATTCGGCATGATCATAATGACAATCACAATGTAGAGAGCACCGAAAGCCTGCACTATATCTTTGTAAAAGCTTGTAATATATAGCCCTAGAGAAGCTGCGAAAAACCCTGATGTGACAACAAATAGAATCATTGCGGGATAATTGGGCTGAAGACCCATAATGGGAACTGTTATGATTAATGATGTTGCTATTGATGTAATGATTATGACGCCTATTTTACTTAACAAATATTGCCATACGGTCGAAGCGGTTACCGCATAGGCTTTAATGATGCCTTCGCTTTTATCCAAGAAAATATAGGCTGAAATGATAAACAAACTCATAAGGCTTCCGTTGAAAGTTAAAAATACAGGTATCAGGTTTTGCCTGTCGGTTAAAGGTTCAATATCCTGATAGATGGACCTGACGATTATATTGTCAGAGTAATCATCTATGACGTCATATCCTGCCTTTCTATTGTGAAACACCAGGAGTAAATTTTTAAGTTTCTGAGTCTCATAGCCTTGAAGGTAGTAAGTATGTATAATCTGGTTATCTTCATTGACATGAACATGAACAGCTGGTACTCTCTCAGAACTGGAGAATGCATTTAACGCATCCATACTGTCCAGCAAATAAATCTTGGATTCTTCTGTTTCATACATCTCCGCGTTAAAGATGGTCTTATCGGCTTCAACTTCAACCATTTCAGCAGTTTCATCCAAGTCTTCCTCCAATAGGGTATCCCTGTATCTATCTCTGACGACCTGAGGCAAATCCAGAAAAAGATATTCATTCCCTTTACTGTTAAATTCCTCGGGGACTACAAACACCAAAATCAGCAGGAGTATGATTGCCATACCCAACTCAATATAAAAATACCAACTTTTTGAAGAAAGGACGAGCTCCTTTGTGAAACTGTACCATAATTTCATTTATACCAGTCCCCTTCCCGTAACCTTGATGAATATTTCTTCGAGAGTGGCTTCTTTAGAATGCATCGTTTGGAGATCATTCCCTTTAATCACTTCTATCAATTTGTTCCTTTCTTCTTCAACAACTGTCGAAAAGCTTTCTTTAACTAACTCTCCATTTCTGAAGTATTCTACTTCAACCAACTTTTCTCCGTACTTAAGCTTTAATTCCTTAGGAGAATCTATAAGTCTTATCTTACCATCCACAATAAAAGCAACCCTGTCGCACAGCTCATCAGCTATGTACATATTGTGAGTCGTTAGGAATACCGTAACACCTTTCTCGTTCTCTTCTTTAATGATATCCTTAATATGGGAGGCAATTGCAGGGTCCAGTCCAGTGGTCGGCTCATCCAAAAACCATAGCTCCGGATTATTGATCATGGATCTGGCAAATGTAAGTCTGTGCTTCATACCCTTTGAGTATTTTCCAGCCTTTATATGCTCTTTGCCATCCAACCCTACCATTCTGATTAACTCCATCGGATCTCTGGTTTTCACGTCGAACAGTTTTCCGTAGAATTCAAGGTTCTCCAATCCTGACATCTTGCTATAAACATTCGATTGCTCAAACGACATGCCTATTTTATTGAACATTTTATTTTTAATATTCTTGACATCATATCCCGCTACCTCTACATCTCCCTTTTGAAGCTGCAAAAGGCCTGTCAGTATATTCTGAGTAGTCGATTTGCCAGCACCGGATGGACCTAAAAATCCAAAAATCTCACCCTTTGAAATCTCAAAGCTGACATCATCTACAGCGTATTTGTCATCATTGCTGTATGAGTGGTAGAGGTTCTTAACTTTTATCATCTCATGTCTCCTCACTTATAGAATCCTTTTCTTAGAGTTTCTATGTATTTATCGACTTCTTTCGACATTTCATCAACATCTATTTCCTCTCCAACTCTTATTTTGTTGAAGTAGTCTTCTCCCATTTTCTCAAAAGTCCAAATCAAAATACTCATTGCAGCATTAATGTTAATATCCTCTCTGAACAGCGAAAAATCAATATTTTCCGAGTATACTTTCTCATAGATGTTGGGTACATATGCTTCATATATCGCCTTTAACTCCTCTATGGAGTTATAGGAATTGATTCTCTTTGTGAACCCTATAAGATGAGGATATTTGTTAAGGATCTCCAGCTTGATCAGCGTAATCTCGCTCACGCGTTTCAGCAAGTCAGGTTCCTCCCAATTCACTTTTTCCACAATTGCATTGGCGATCTCTCCAACGGAAAACATCTTCAGATAGTCAAACAGAATTTTTTTGCTTTTGAAGTAATTGAACAGCGAGCCTTTTGATATGCCTGCTTTTTTTACAATTCTGTTGGTTGATGACTGCTCGTAGGTATTTTTACTGAACTCTTCCATCGCGCTGTTGATTATTCTAATTTTCTTTTTTTCATCTATTTTTAAAAGTCTATCATCCAAGGTAACACCTCACTGGTTCATCAACTTTCCTCATAATTCAAAATAACCTTTTCTCCTTCATTCAATCCCTCTATTATCTCGATGTGATTATTGTTCTCTATTCCCGTTATGACTTCTCTTTCAACCGGTTTTCCATCCTCAAGTACCCTAACATACTTTTTCATGTCTTTTTCATATATGGCTTCTTCCGGTATGAACAAAGCTTCCCTTGATTCTTCAATCATCACTTTGGTATCGACTTTCAGTCCAAAGGATAGGTCTTTTCCTGACTCTTGCAATCTTATCTCAACCGTCTGCCGGTTTTCTTCTACGCCCAGTTCTGAAAATGTTGTGAACGCTTTAGGATAGATTTTCCCAACAGTCAGTTTTTCAATAACAATTCCTAAATCATGATCATTAACTACCGCATTCATACCTGGTCTTATATTTAATGCATCCACAACCATAAAATCTATTAAAACGGTTTTATTCAACGGATCCTGAATTTCAAGAATTTTCATGCCACCAGATGGGATATCGCCTTCAAATGTGTTCAATTCTGTTATGACACCATCAAAATCAGCATAAATGATGGAATTCTCCTTATTTCTTTCAAGGCTTTCCAATGTTAAAAGAAGCACATCAATTTCGGATTCATATTTTGTTTTCATGTTTTCGGACAGATCTTTTACCAGTAAATTATAGCTGTTTTGTGCTGAAGCAAGTCTGCTTTTGAGCTGTTCCAGATTATTAACTGCCTGTTCCAATTCAATGGCTGTCGCAATCTCGTTTTTATAAAGCTCTTCTATTCTTTTTTTGTGCTCTTCTGCCAAGTCGATACTGTTTCTTATACTGGATATCTCTATTCTGACACTATTGACGCTTTCAAAATCCGCTCCTGATAAGGCTTCTGTATAGGTAGCTTCCAAGGCTTCTATCTGTTTTTTTACCTTTTGAATCTCAATATCCATTGTATCTTCAAATTTCAGTAGAAGCTGTCCTTCCCTTACCTGTTCTCCAAGCTCCACCTCGATTTTTTCAACTCTGTTGACGCTGTTTCCATAATAGCTCCTTATATTTTCAGAACTGATAGTCCCTACTTCTTCGACAACCTTTTCTATTTCTCCTCTTGTCGCTTCAGCTGTATTGTATTTTGTGCCGATGTTGCCGGTTGTCAGGATATAAAATATTCCTGCTGCCACAAGCGAAAGTATAACTAGTGCAATAATCAATTTCTTTTTCATAATTACCTCCGATTTATACCGTTCGATTTGTAAACTTAAATGAAAATTGAGAACTCCAAACCCTCTGTGGTACAATGTTTTTGCGAAAAACCAAATACCTCCCAGAAAGGATGAAGTCCTCATGCAAAAAATTGTACCAATCAATTGTCCAAAGTGCAACAATTATCATTCTTTTTATCGTTACGGTAAAGATAGGCATGGTTATCAAAAATATCTTTGCCGTAATTGTAACCATCAATTTGCACCTGATAATCCTTCCAGCAATACTTTAACTGAACGTCACTATCCTAGCTGCCCTATGTGCTCCAAGGCTACTTTTCTTCACCATGATTATGAGCACTATTCCAATTTCAGGTGCTGTGATAAAAAGTGCAACCACTCTTTCTTTGTCGTCAAACCGTCTGCTGTTTTACCGGCTTCTGCCTCAAAGCTCACTGGTAAAAACGACTTTAAACGCATGCGATATCCTGTTCACATCATTATGACAGCCCTTGCCATGTTTTACCTTGGAAAGGATTCTTTCAGAAACATCGCTTTGATCCTTCGTGTTGTCCATCATGTAACGGTTTCTCATACCACCATCGGCAACTGGTGTCGAAAATTTGCTCCCTTATTCAACAATCTTGCCCTGGAGCTTATGCCCATGATGAATTTCGATTCTGACGAATGGCATGCTGATGAGACAGTCGTTAAGATTTCCGGCAAAAAGTATTACATATGGTTTGTTGTTGATTCTGAAACCCGATTCGTTCTGGGTTTCCACCTCTCGCGTCACAGGGACTCTCCTCAAGCCTTTACTGTTTTCAATGCTGTCAAGGATTTAGGCAAGTTCTCTGCCCTTGTCAGCGACCGTTACAGCGCTTACAAGGTGCCTGTCAAGTCCGTTCTGGGCTCGGATGTGAAGCATATCAGGGTGGAAAGCTTTAAAGATGATATTTCCAACAATCTGATTGAGTCTTACCATCATCAGTTCAAGGCTTGGTACAAAACCAAGCAAGGTTTCCATTCTTTTGACTCAGCTAACAATTTGATCCGCATGTTTGTCTTTTTCTACAACTTTGTCAGGCCCCATTCCTCTCTTAATGGATTGACTCCAGCTCAAGTTGCCGGGTTGAATCTGACTAAGAAGCAGAAGAGAAAGTATCTTCTAATCGCTTAATCTGATTCTATTTCGCCTACATGTGTTTCAAAGGAGCGTCCCTGGTCTTGTCAAGGACGCGCGTTAGCGTGTTCATTTTATCCTTGACTAGGACGGGGATGATCCTTTACCATCCTCATGGCGAAATCGGAAGCAATTTTAAGCTATTCTATTAAAACATTGTGCTAATCTTTCATATTTAGTTTACAGAGCCATACCGTTCCATTTCAACTTTATAGCCAATTGACCAGTGTGGTCAATTTAATTATACCTCTATCAATTTTTGTAGTCAATACTAATAAGGATCTAAGCTGTATTGTGAAAAGAACAAACCATCAAATTGAACTCTGATTACTCATCTAGCATTAAACTTGCAGCTACATACTCATCTTGACTTGCCTGATATTTCTTTTCTTTCGACGGGAAAGACTTATCAAACTCATCAACTTCATCTTGAGTCACATCAAACACATCTGAAAAATCAGCATAGCCTGATATATTATCCAATGCGCCTTCACGAAGAGGCAACGCCAATAAACCTTTATAGAACTTTCCATCTGGCATGGAAATACTATATTTTTTGCCGCCTACAAATCCATATGGCTCGTAGTGATATGGATATCCCAATGTTAAAATCGCTTGGTATCTCATTTCTTTAGCAATTCTAATTGAATGCGTTATTAGTTTTTTCCCAAGCCCTTTTCTGTGGAAATCTGAAGAAATAAACACAGGTCCAAAGCTAATTGTTTTATACTCTAAACAGGCTCCTGCTACTATTTTTGAATGAGTATGAAAAATGGCTCCTTCAATTCTTTCGTCAACTTCGATGACAAAAGAAAGTTCCCTTATAAAATCAGGATGATTTCTCATTTTATGAACAACATAATGCTCATGTCCTCCTGGAAAATATAAATTCCAGAATGCGACTCTTGCAACTTCTTCAACTCTTCTGTAATCTTTTGGTTCTTCGTTTCTGATATTGATATTCATTTTATTCTCCCAATCATAGAGTTAATATATTAGTTTCACGTTGGAGGTTTTTGGTTGTTTATTTTATCCGATGTTACTACCAACTCAGTTTATCAAGCTTGTTAAGCACAAAAACACCTGAAACATATTTATATGGTTAACACAATCTATTTTCTTGTCAACAGACAGACGGTTTCCACATGCGTTACCGCATAACCGTATTATCTCAATTGATATAACTTCAACTTATTAAGTTTATTCATGTTTTTTTCAAGTCTTCTTTCATAAACGGCTTGCCATGTGAGGGATATATGGAAAACCATTCATTACAACATCACCACATAGCAGCAGCAATATCAATAGCATTATTCTGTGGTTTAAATCTTATTCTTGACTCTAATGCCGCACGATCATAACAGACGTTTCTAAGACCTTTAGGAGTTTCCGCTGAACAATCGTAAAAAACATACTCGTTTTTATTTTTGTCATGTCCAACAACATCTGGTTCGCCTCCGGTTGTTTCCATTTCATTAATCGACCAAAGCTTATCAACATTAGATTCTAACTTTGCTTGTACATCAACCCACTCTACACCTTCATAGCAGCTCCTCCAAATCTGAATTCAACACCTTTTACTAATATTCCAATCAATGGTGATTTCCCGTTTCATAGCACCATTTCGCAATATCGGCAATTAAATCCAACGGGAGCGACTTACTGTATGATAGTTGCACCGCACCTTTGCTTGTCTTGTACTCCGTTAATCGATCGGCGAAATTCTCTATAGCTTTAGGTCCGGGGTATAAACCGATGTGCTTTTTGAAGGCCGCGAAATGGATGATGTTATGCTTGTTCCAATAAGTCGGCATGCTCCACGATATACGCTCCTGTGCGTCTGGTAGTACGGCACGGATTGTATCTCGAACCTGACTCAAAAATGGCTGAACACTCTCAGGCTGTGCAGTAATATATGCATCAATCGTTTTCGGCGGCTCGCCACAGAAGTGGTCTTGGTTTCGGTTCTTAAACTCACGTCCGCATTTTGGGCATTGCCACATGAAATATTCACCTCGCTCTCTCCGTAATAGTTACTTTTACAATGTCGCCCGGCTGTTTGCCTATTTTAGCGCGAATGTCCTTGCGCAATCCTATTATGTAACTCACCGAACCGTCGACATTCTTAATTCCCATGTTAACGATGCTCCCGTCATAAGACTCCCCGTCAAAAGTAGCGTAAACTTTTACCCTACCTATTCCAAACTCTGCTTTCACATTATAGGGGAATTCGACATATGCGCCGTCTATGTCGGGGACTTTCTGAATGATGGCTTCAAATTCATATGTTTTACTCATTGATAAGTCCTTTCATCTCAATGTTTACATTTACTTCAGATTCGAGTCATTTCCTTTTAGCAGTCTCATAAATGCTTATATATTCTTCAACTGTAATTTTTTGACACATTTCAGCTTTTAAATGATAGCCCTTTGGATATGTCTTGGGATCGCTTGGCTTAGGCGCTATCATCTGAAACTGAAGATTTTCATCCAGCATGTGGAACCTTACACCATATAATGAAAATACAACTTTATTTTCACCCTTAGGGAAATCTGTAACTTCAATACGCTCAACTTCAAATATTTTCTCATATAGTTCTAATGCCTTTAAGCTGTCTGTTACAAAACACACTCCTCTTTTTTTCTCAGTATTTTTTAAGACCTTAGTATAATACCCGATTGCCTCTTCCCCATGGCCGCAGTTTTCACCCACGAACATAAGTGCAGGTCTCCTCAACCCCTATAAAAATAGGTATTATCTAATCTGTCAACTCAATCCTATCATAGTAAGAGTAGTTGGTATGTTTCCTCAAACAATCAAAATACTGGTTTTCTGACATTGGAACCCCCAGTTAACAACCACAAGAAAAACTTAATATCTGGAAATCCCTTATTTATAGGCCTTTTCTGATTCTCTATTTCTCTATCCTTGACATTAATTATGATAAGGTTCACCTTATGTTGCATCGCTTCGCTCTGCCTCATAATGCGGACTGCATCTCTAAACTCGGCTTCGCCTCACTAAGAGGCTGCATGTCTCAACATGCCCGGTCATGGGAAACATATCTACAGCCACAGCCTTTTTTAATTCATATCCAGCTTCTATAAAGACAGGCAAATCCACTAGCATGGCCTTGGGATTACATGAGATATAGATAAATGTATCCGGTTTGAAGCTGATAATTTTATTGATTGCCTTAGGATGGATTCCGCTACGTGGTGGATCAAGAATGATGATATCCGGTTTTTCTTCCAGGTCATCCATAACCTTCAGCACATCACCGACTATGAACTCGCAATTGGTGATGCCATTGAGTGATGCATTCTCTTTTGCTTTTATAACTGCCTCTTCTACAATTTCCACACCAATGACTTTCTTAGCTACTGGTGAAATGATCTGAGCAATGGTTCCGGTACCGGTATATAGATCGAAAATAACCTTATCCTTGGTGTTACCGATATAATGCCTAACCACATCATATAGCTTTTCAGCTCCCAAAGTGTTTGTTTGAAAAAACGAGAATGGAGATATGTCAAAGCTAAGACCCAACAGTCTCTCAGTCATATGTTCAGTTCCATGTAGAATCTTAGTTTCATCACTTTGTACTGTGTCGGATTTGGAATCATTGATGGTATGCAGTATTCCTTTTATGTCGCCTGTTAAAGACAGACTCATAAGGATTGACGTGAACTCTTTGGCAATAAGTTCTCCTTGGGATGAAGTCACTAGATTAATCAATATTTCCCCTGTTAGTTTGGCTTTTCTGACCACAAGGTGTCTCAAATAACCTTCATGCTTTCCTTTGTGGTAGAATGGCGTTCCGTTTCTCTGGAAATAATCGAGGACTGTTTCCAATATAAGTGTAAAATCTTTGTCGACCAATTTACAGGTGTCAACCGTGACTATTTCATAGAATTTGCCTCTTTCATGAAGTCCAAGTGAGAGTGGTCCTTCAAAGAACTCATCACCAAATGAGAATTCCATCTTATTTCTATATTCAAATGATTCCGGACTAGATATGATAGGCTGGAACTCAAAACTTTCTCCTGAAACACGATCCAGAATGCCCTTGACATACTTTTCTTTGTAGGAAAGCTGCATAGCATAAGGCATGGTTTGCAACAGACAACCACCGCATTGTCCAAAGTGATTGCATACCGGATCAACTTCGTATGCCGCTTTCTGTAGCACCGATACTAAATTAGCTTCTATCTTGCTTTTTCGGATTTTGGATATCCTTACTTCCACCAGTTGGCCTGGCAAAACATTCTTAACGATTATCTTCTGGTCTTCGACTTTTCCTATGCCTTTATTAGGAAAATCGTACTCGTCAATTGTTATATGAATTAAATCCCCTTTTTTCATTCGAATCACTCACTTTTTATTTATAGTAAATCCTTATATATAATCAAACCTAAGATGAACACATGCATTGCGAAAGCCAACGCGATTATCATTTTGAATTTTGTCTTTTGAGTTTTATGTCTGAACAACATCATTGAAACACCCATGCCAATAGCACCACCTAAAAAAGAAAGCAAATATAATGTGCTTTCTTTAATTCGCCATTTAGCATGCCTGGCTTTCATCTTATCAATACCTGATACAATCAATGTGAAAGCATTGATAAAAAGGTAATAATTAATCAAATAATTCTTCATGTCGATTCCTCGCTTATGGCAACCTTTAGACTAGATAGTTGTTGACTTCCGCCACTTCTCCATTAGTTAGATAAACTCTAGGAAGTCTTCGGTCAAGCATGGTAATGATTTCATAATTGATTGTACCAATCATTTTCGCAACCTGATCAGGGGTTCTAGCATTCTCAGACCCATCTCCATACAGGATGACTTCATCTCCTATGGCCGAATCCGATACCTCAGACAAATCAATAATGCACTGATCCATGCAGATTCTTCCTAAAATTTTGCAACTGATACCTTTTACAGATACAACCATCTTGTCGGACAACATTCGGGTGAATCCATCCGCGTAACCGATTGGGAGAGTGCCAACAGTCATATCCCTATCTGAAACAAATCGATGTCCATAGCTGACGCCATCACCTTTTTTGATTGGTTTAACAAAGGCTAGATTAGCTTTCAGCTTAAAAGCCAGCTTCAGGCTGACATTGTTCTTGTTGACTTCATCTGACGGATATAAACCGGTGAGCATAATGCCCGGTCTGACCATCTCATAATTGAAATCCGGTAAATCTATTATCGCTGCACTGTTTGACAAATGTCTTACGGGTATTTTCACACCAATATCTGTCAGCTTTTCATAGAAATCATCGAAAATCCCCTTTTGTTTATAAGCCCAGATTTTATCTGTTTCGTCTGCTCTTGCCAAGTGTGTGAAAATTCCTTCCAGCATGAGATTAGGTAATTGATACAATGTTGCGATTTCCTTGATGCTCGCGTCAACGGGCAAGAATCCAAGTCTGTTCATACCTGTCTCTAGTTTTAAATGTACTTTAGCATTCTTTCCAAGCTTTTCCGCCTCTTTATTCAATAATATTCCGTGGTTCATATCGTAAATGGTCAGTATGATATCATTTTCAACAGCTTGATCATACATTTCTATCGGCGTGTATCCCAATACTAGAATCTCATAGTTCTTGAAATGTTTTCTTATCTCCAAAGCCTCATCTAACATAGCCACAGAAAGCATATCAGCCCCATTGGCCATATAAATCTCCGCAGCTTTAATAACACCCAGCTTATAACCGTCTGCTTTTATTACAGCACAAATCCGGGTTCCCGGTCTGATGACTCTCTTAACTTCTTGTATATTGTGGACCATATGATCAACGTTGACTTCCACCCAAGCGGGTCTATGCGCTTCATACATTTTTTTCACCTTTTTTGATACGTTTGATAAAGTTCTCCGTCATTTTCGCTGTCATTCCCCAAATGATATATCCATTGTAATCGTAAAAAAGAACCGGATGACCAATCTTCCGCCAATTATAATTTTGACCATTTGGTATTTTATCAAAAGGAAAACCATCATCTATGTCCATTGAAAACGAGATATTATACTCTTCAGGCTCAGTTTCGATGAAAAATTTTATTGGTACTGTAAATATCTTTTCCACTTCATCTTCATTGATTTTAAGAGAATTGATATCTGTATGCAATATGCCGATGTAGGGATATAGAATGAAGTTATTTTCTCGCGTCACGTAATCCAGTTCTCCGATAACCTCTATATCCTTGATATCTATTCCGATTTCCTCATAGGTTTCTCTGATAGCTGCTTCCCTGAAATCTTCACAAACCTCTACCTTGCCACCAGGAAACGAAATCTCACCGGGTTGTGTTTTCATGTATCGTGATCTAACTTCATACAATATATGTATCTCATCATCTATATATATCAAAGGTAATAAAACAGAATAGTATTGCTTAATCTCTAGTGGCTTTGATTTTCGGTTTTTAAATATTTCTTTGATTCTGTCTATATCCATGTTAAACCTCCCAATGATAATGTATTCATCAATAGAATAATATTATACTATATTATGCTAGATATGCAAAACAGTATCTGATATATAAAAAAAGCAAAGACAACTTGCATCTTTGCTTTTCACCATTTTTCTGTTAATATTTGTAGAATCCTTCACCGGTCTTTCTTCCTAGCTTGTTTCCTCTGACCATTTTTCTAAGCAATGGATGTGCTCTGTACTTGGAATCGCCGTACTCGTTGTAAAGTATCTCCATAATGAAGTAGCAAACATCCAAACCTATCAAGTCACCAAGAGCCAAAGGTCCTATAGGGTGATTGGCGCCTAGTTTCATAGCTTGGTCAATATCTTCTGCACTGGCTATTCCGTCTGCCAATATACCGACAGCTTCATTGATCATCGGAACCAGTATCCTATTGACAACAAATCCAGGTGCTTCTTCTACCGCTACGCCATCTTTTCCGATTGCTTTTGTGATTTCTGCGACTTTATTGAATGTCTCTTCTGAAGTAGCAATTCCTTTGATGATTTCCACCAGCTTCATAATCGGTGCAGGATTGAAAAAATGCATTCCAATTACTTGTTCAGGTCTTTTAGTAGCGGATCCTATTTCAGTGATGGATAGTGACGAGGTGTTCGAGGCTAAAATTGTCTCTGCTTTGCAAATTCTGTCCAAGTCCGAAAAAATTTCTTTCTTGATGTCCATTCTTTCAACAGCCGCTTCCACTACCAGATCGCAATCTGCCGCATCGTTCAAATCGATGGTTGTCATGATCCTACCCATTATATCTGTCTTTTGCTCTTCTGTTAGTTTTCCCTTTTGCACGCTTCTTGTGATATTCTTTTCTATGAAAGAATATCCCCTTTGTACAAATTCTTCCTTAATGTCTCTCAATACTACCTGATGTCCGTTTTCAGCAAATACTTGAGCAATACCCGCTCCCATAGTACCTGCACCTAATACACATACCTTCATCATAATACCCCCTGAGATTTATTTAATCACCAATAGTTTATTGGTTTTTTACCTCTTTTGCAACTTTTAACTCTTCAATTAGAGCTGGTATGATTTTGTTAAGATCCCCAACTACACCTAAATCTGCTGTTTCAAATATTGGTGCTGTCTCATCTTTGTTGATAGCAACTATGAAATCTGATTCTTCCATGCCAGCAAGATGCTGTATCGCTCCAGAGATACCACAAGCAATATAAAGGTTAGGTCTAACTGTTTTTCCAGTCTGTCCAACTTGGACTTCTTTTGGCATCCAACCAACATCAACCGCTGCTCTTGATGAGGATACGATACCACCCAATTCATGTGCCAAATCATCCAGTTTCCCAAAGTTTTCAGGGTTTCCTACTCCTCTACCACCTGAAATCAAAACATGTGCTTCCTGAATATCCATTTTTTCAGTTTTTTCGTTTACAACTTCCAAGATTTCATAAGTCATGTCTTCTTGGTTTATTTGAACGTCAATTGATTCAATTTTAATATCTTTTGTTGTGTCAATTTCACTTTTCTTCATAACGCCAGGTCTAACTGTAGCCATTTGTGGTCTGTGATCTGGGCATATGATTGTAGCCATGATATTTCCACCAAATGCAGGTCTGGTCATCAGAAAATCTTTAGTCTCTGCGCTTATTTCCAACGATGTACAATCAGCAGTCAGTCCTGTAAATACTCTTCCCGCCAGTCTAGGTGCCAAATCTCTTCCTATTGCAGTTGCACCAAAAAGGAATATTTCCGGTTTTTTATTGTTGATCACTTCAGTCAGTACTTTTGTATATGGCTCTGTCATATAGACATCCAAATCTTTTTGATTTGCATATAATATGTTGTCTGCTCCGTAATGACCAAGTCTTTCAACATGCTCAACATCATGACCAACCAACACAGCTGTCACTTCCTGTCCCAAGTCTTTTGCAAGTTCCTGGGCTTTTCCTAAAAGTTCTACGGATACATTTTGGATTTTTTGATCTTTTTGTTCTATGAACACAAATACTCCACTGTAATCTTCTTTTTTCACTTTAGTTCCTCCTATCTGTTATATAATAAACTTCTCTTGCAATTTTTCGACTATCATTTTCGCAGCTTCTTTTTCATCTAGATCTTTGTAAAGTTTCCCTGCAGTTTTTGCACCTTTAGTAAATGATTTCTTAACTTTTGTAGGAGAACCCTTGAGTCCTATCTCATCCTTGTCGATGTTCAGATCTGCTATGCTCAAAATTTTCACTTCTTTTTCTCTATATGCGTCAAACACACCAGCCACGTTCATATATCTAGGTGAATTCATCTCTGATAATGCTGTTATCAGGCAAGGCATTTTAACTCTTATCAAGTGATATCCTTCTTCAAACATTCTCTTGATAATTAAACCATCATCTTCCTTTTGAATGTCTTTTGCATAACTGATGTGTGGTATTTTCAGATGTTCTGCAATCTCAGGTCCTACCTGTGCAGTATCACCGTCAATCGCTTGTCTACCTGTAACAATCAGATCATATTCCATTTTTTCCAGGGCTTTTGCAAGAGTTAAAGAAGTAGCCCATGTGTCAGCACCTGCAAAGGCTCTGTCTGTCAGCAGGATAGCTTCATCTGCTCCCATCGCCAATGCTTCTCTAAGAGCAAGATCAGCTTGAGGAGGTCCCATCGTCAATACTGTTACATGTGCGCCATGCTTATCTTTTAGAACTAATGCAGCTTCTAAGCCACTCTTATCATCAGGATTAATGATACTTGGAACGCCATCTCTTATAAGTGTTCCGGTAATCGGGTCAAGTCTTACTTCATTTGTATCAGGTACTTGTTTTATACATACGACAATTTTCATTGTTTATTCCTCCTATAGCATATGTGCTGAAATTACCATTCTTTGAACTTCTGAAGTTCCTTCATAGATTTCAGTTATTTTCGCATCTCTCATCATTCTCTCAACTGGATACTCTCTGGTGTATCCATACCCGCCGTGTAATTGAACAGCTTGTGTGGTTATTTTCATCGCAGCTTCTGAAGCAAACAGTTTTGCCATTGCAGCTTCATAACTATATGGCAATCCATTATCTTTGTTGAAAGCTGCCTTATAAACCAAGAGTCTTGCTGCATCAGCATTAGTTTGCATATCAGCCAGCATAAACTGTGTGTTTTGGAACTTAGATATAGACTTTCCGAACTGCTTTCTCTCTTTAACATACTTGACTGTCTCATCAATTGCTCCTTGAGCAATACCCAAAGCTTGAGCAGCAATACCTATACGTCCGCCATCCAATGTCTTCATGGCAATAGAGAATCCCTTACCTTCTTTGCCTAGAAGATTTTCTTTTGGAACCTTCACATTGTCAAATATCAGTTCACATGTTGCTGATCCTCTGATTCCAAGCTTCAGTTCTTTTTTTCCAATTGAGAAACCTTCAAAGTCTTTTTCTACTATAAAAGCTGAAATACCTTTTGTTCCAACAGATTTGTCTGTCATAGCCATAACTATAAAAGTGTCAGCATATGATGCATTGGTAATGAATATTTTCGAACCATTTAATATATAATGGTCGCCATTGAGTACAGCTTTAGTCTGCTGACCTGCAGCATCTGTTCCTGCATTGGGCTCTGTCAATCCAAAAGCGCCTAATTTTTTACCGCTTGCTAATGGTACCAAATATTTTTGCTTCTGTTCTTCTGTTCCAAACTCATAAATTGGAGCTGCACATAATGACGCATGGGCAGACAATACTACCCCTGTAGTTCCACAGGCTTTTGAAACTTCTTCCACCAACATGATGTACGAAGCATTGTCTCCACCCGCTCCACCATACTTCTTAGGAAATTGTATTCCCATCATGCCATATTTTTGCATTTTTTCAACTGTTTCGATAGGAAATCTTTCTTCTTCATCTACCTCAGCTGCAATTGTCTTTACTTCTCTTTCTGTGAATTCTCGATACAGCTGTTGAAGTAAGATTTGTTCTTTCGTAATGTTAAAGTTCATTTTTAACCTCCATTGTTTGATTACAATATTTTTTTAGATATTTTTTTAACAATCTAATTTTGAATAAAAGACTTTCTTTCAGAAAGTCTTAATTTCACCTTCTAATCTTCAATTCAAAGCATTAGCATCTTATTATTTTGGTGGCATACATGTAGCTTTTCCATCTAACACAACTACATTATTCTGATTTGTACAGGTTGTTCTCATCACTATTCTATTCTTCTCTTCGTTTATTTCGATAACTTCGCCTTCAGCTTTTATGGTGTCTCCAAATTTTACAGGCGCTGTGAATTTTAATTCTTGTGCTAAATAAATTGTTCCAGGACCTGGAAGATGAACTCCTAAAACCGCTGAAACCAGACCTGCTGTGAGCATACCATGTGCAATTCTGCCTTTAAACATTGTGTTCTTAGATGTTTCTTCATCGATATGAGCGGGATTGATATCTCCTGTGATGCCTGCATATAGATAGACATCCGACTCACTGATTGTCTTTTGGAAAGAAGCTTTGTCGCCGATTTTTATCTCTTTGATTGTTTTGCCTTTCATCTGAAACCTCCTTGTTTTATTTACATTTATAGCTATGCATATTTCATGCCAATAATGTACTTTCTTTTAAGAATCTCTAAACCCCATTCTATCAGTAGTTGTATAGGATTAAAAAACGCAAGATTTTATTGTTAATTATTTATCACTTGTTTTAGTTAAAATTTGAAATTTTTGTATTGTTTAGTTTACAAAACTGGACAAATTCGTTAACTTAACCTTACATATTTAGAGTTATAATATAAATTGTGTTCTTTTATGTTTACACATCCAGATTGTATTTGTCAATTTTTTCATAGAAAGCCGTCCTACTGATACCTAATATTTTAGAAGCTTTAGATTTATTATAGTTGACTGCCTCAAGACAGTTCAACATGGCTTTTCTTTCGGTTTCCTCAACAATTTCCTTTAAAGTTTTGAGTTCCTCGAAATCATAGTTGCTAGTAATATCCAAAGGTAAATGCTTCGGTTTGATTACGGATCCTTCATCTATAATATTTATTGCTCTTTCTATGATGTTTTCAAGCTCCCTTACATTCCCAGGCCAATTATATCGCTTCAGTTTCATAATCGCACTTTCACTGATTGTTTCAATTTTCTTAAGATACCTGACTCTGAATTTTTCTATGAAACTTTTGCTTAACTCTTCAATATCTTCCGTTCTTTCCCTTAATGCTGGAATGTTCAATGTAACAACATTTAATCTGTAGTACAAGTCCAATCTGAATTTTTTGGCTTCTATCATTTGCTGTATGTTTCTATTAGTAGCGGCAATAATCCTTACATCAATCTTTTTCGTCTTGGTAGACCCTATTCGTTCTATCTCTCTCTCTTGTATGGTTCTTAATAGCTTTGCCTGCATATTGAGAGGCATATCTCCTATCTCATCAAGAAAAATTGTGCCTTGATCCGCAGCTTCAAACTTGCCTATCTTTCCGCCTTTTTTAGCCCCAGTAAATGAACCTTCTTCATAACCGAATAGTTCCGACTCTAATAGGTCATCTGGTATGGCTGCACAGTTTACCTTTATAAATGGATTTCCTCTTCTTGCACTTGAGTTGTGTATAGATTGGGCAAAAAGCTCTTTCCCAGTGCCGCTTTCGCCTAAAATCAGCACATTTGAATCAGTATAAGCTGATTTTTTTGCCATGCTGATTGCCTGCTTGATGGCATTGCTTTTTCCAACTATATTGCTGAAACGATATTTTGCCTTATTCATCTGAGTTATTTCATCTCGATAGTTTTCAAGCTGTTGCTCGATTTTAGTAATCTTGTTATATAGTTCGTCCAACTCGCCAATATTACGAAACATTACTTTTCCAACTACGTTGGTGACTTTCCCATTTTCAAATACAGGAATCCTGGAAGCTATAATATAGTTATCCTTTATTTTTTGCAGATCACCTATCTCTGAAATGCCAGTCTTTGCGACTATATGAAGCCTGGTGTTTTCAATCACCTCAGTGACATGTTTTCCTTCAAGTTTTTCCTTTTCAAGTCCAAGAAACTTCTTGTAAGCATTTGATATCATTTTTACATAGCCTTCTGCATCAACAACAATCAACCCATCATATGCCATATCAAAAATGGTCTTCAATATTTCCTTTTCTGTTTTTTCCGAACTCAGCTGCTCTTCTATTAGGTTATACTCGGTAATGTCTCGGGCTGTCAGGACACATCCGATATAATTATTTTTCCTCAGAACCGGTTCTTTGCAAATGATAATCTTCTTATTTCCTAAACTCAAAACTGTGCTGTAGGTTTCTTTCTCTTCAGCTTTTATACTTGAGAGATCATAGTCATCTATAAGCTCTGAAATGTTCAATCCTATAATCTCATTTGAATCAAGATCAAAAATATCTTCTGTTCTTTTATTTGCCTCTACTATATTACCAACTCTGTTTAACAGCAACACGCCACTGTCAACACATGACATAATTGATTTTTTATTAGAGAGACTATACTCCAGTTTTTCATAGTGCATTTTCATCACATGTCTTTTTCGAATTAAGCTTTTAAATTTGCCCAAATCGTCTACTACAAAAAATAACTCACATGATTTGTTGAATATTGTATTTGTGTCTTCGAACTCTTTAACAATACAATGCTCATCAACGGGCTTCATTATATCATTGACTGTTTTTCCTGATAAATCATCTAGGGACATCGTTAAAGCTTGCCCGGTCAAGATACCAGTGAGGTCATTATGCATATTTAGAACTGGAAAACTGTCGACACTATATTTCTTAATTTTTTCATGAACATCAAGTAATGATTCGTTTTCATATATGATGACAGGATTTTTCATCATAATTTCGTTTATTAACAGATCGACACCCCCAAGAAAATCACCAAATTTGTTAATTATGATTAACACTAATCAGCCTAATACCATTATACAACTTTGTTTAAAATATATCAATCTATTTTTGAATGTTTTTGGGGATTTTTGTATTATTTTCTTTACACTATAAAGGTTAATATATTTTTAACAATTCTTTAACCTATTACCAATGGATTTGTTATATGCTATAATATATCGAGGAGGTGACACGATGAAAAACTTAAATATTCTAATACTAACCGCTCCCTTCGGAAATGGCCATAAAATGGCGGCGAGTTCTTTAGCCGAGACTTTTAAGCAAGAAGGATGTAATGTAATTGTTCGCGATCTGTTCACTGAATCACATCCTATGCTCACCAGCAATATTTCCAAAACTCATAATCGTTTATTCAATCTAGGAAGCACTTATTCATATTTTTACTATGGAATCGATAAAATATCTTCCACCCGGTTGATTAACGTTTATCGAATGTTTGGATACCATACACTCAAAAAGATAATTAGGGAATATGATCCTCAAATAATCATCAATACATTTCCAATGCTGTCTGCACCTGAGTTCATGAGGAAATATCAAATGGGTGTACCCGTGATCAATGTTGTTACGGATTATTGTTGTCATAGACTGTGGATTAACGAAGATTTTGACAGGATTTATCTGGCAACAGATGATTTAAAAGAGAAGCTGATAAAAATGCATATCCCTGTCAATAAGCTCGAAGTAACCGGTATACCAATCAGACCAGGCTTTGAAGAAGAAATTGATATAGTTAAGGTTGCAAAGAAGTACCAGGTTGATACAGATAAAAAATCAATCCTAATTTCTGCTGGAGCTGCAGGTGTATCTAAGGATCTGGATTATGTGTGCACAAAACTAAACAAGATTGTAGATATACAGATTCTACTGGTGTGCGGTAATAATCTAAAACTTAGATCCAAGATAGATAATCTTGGCTTGAGCAACGTCAAAACATTTGGTTATATCGACGAAATTCATGAATTGTATCGACTAGCAACAATCATGATTACAAAGCCAGGTGGTATAACCCTTAGTGAAGCTGCAGCCGCTAAGCTTCCTCTGATTCTTTATAAACCAATACCAGGTCAGGAAAAAGAGAATGCTGATTACTTTGTACACAAGGGGGCTGCTTTGATTGCCAAAACTTCTGACGAAGTCTATGAACACGTAGTGCATGTGCTGAATGATGAAGAATACCTCAATCAAATGAAAAAAAGTCTATCGAAATTTTACAGGTCTTCTTCTTCTAAGAATATAGTTCAGGATCTATTATCAAGATACCCCATGTAAAATCAACTTGAAAGCAGGAGCAATCAATGAATCATAATGAAGCAATCGAGTACATTCACTCAACCTATAAATTCGGATCAAAATTAGGCTTGGAAAACATCACCGAACTGATGCACAGACTTGGCGATCCCCATAACAAGTTGAAATTTATCCATGTAGCTGGAACAAACGGTAAAGGTTCCACTTGTGTCATGCTATCTTATGTGCTAAGAGAGGCCGGCTATCGAACCGGCTTGTTTATTTCCCCTTATTTGGAAAGCTTCAACGAGAGAATCCAGATAGATAATTCTCCAATAGCAAATGAAGATCTTGCATCATCCGTCTCTATCGTAAAAAATGCTATTGATGATATGCTCAATGAAGGTTTTAGTCATCCTACCGAGTTCGAAGTAGTTACAGCTACAGCAATGGTCTATTATAATCAGAAGGCTGTTGATATTGTTGTTCTTGAAGTAGGTATGGGCGGCAGACTAGATGCCACCAATGTGATTAAGACACCTGAAGTAGTTGTTATAACCAGCATAAGCAATGACCATAGTGAGTATTTAGGCGATACTTTGGAAAAAATAGCCTTTGAAAAAGCATCAATCATAAAACCCAACTGTGATGTTGTCATATACCCTCAGAAAGAGACAGTGTTCGAAGTCATTAGAGATTTTGCGGTCGAAAAATCTGCTATAATTCATACAGTTGATGAAAAAGACATTAGTATCGTATCTTTCGGTCCTCATGGACAAAAGCTGATCTATAATAATAAGTCTACCAATACAGGTATAGAGATTTTCTCATTGAATCTGATTGGATCCCATCAAGCAATAAATTGCCTCACAGTTCTAAAAACAATCGAGGTCTTAATCAACAAAGGTTATAAGATAGTTCCAAGCCATATAACTAGGGCATTCGAAACAGTCACATTTAATGGCAGAATGGAAATACTAAGCCAGAGACCACTTATCATTATTGATGGTGCTCATAATTCAGATGGTTTAGAGCGATTAGCTGAAAATATCGAAGCGTATTTCACAAGCTACAATATCCGTTTGTTCTTCGGCATGTTAGTTGATAAGGAAATCAGTTCATCTTTAAAAACACTGCTCTCTCATTGTTCAGATGTTGTAACTTTGACACCGGATAGTCCCCGAGCAAAGAACGCTGTCGATACTGCAGAGATGATTAATGAACTCTCGGATATAAAAGTTACTGTGTGTGATGATTTAGCACAAAGTTTAGATTATATTCAAACCGAATCTAATCATGTCAATTTATTTTGTGGATCTCTATATCTCATAGGCAACATACGAACGCTAATAGTAAGTAATTACAATAAGGACATATAATGTCCATATATTGTTACATTTATTTAACAATTTTGTTGTTTACAAATAGGTTTTTTTGTATATAATGATTATGGTTTATAAATTCCCCCCTCTTTAAAATATATATTTGTTTTGTTGTACGGTTGGATCCGGTTGCCAGAGGCAACCGGATACTTTTTTTTGAAACTCATGGCTTCGCATTACTGCATTATGCATTAATTGCATTTTTTCTTGCATAATCCTATAGTTCCAAACCAATATTTTTCTTGTGGCTTTTAGATAATATAATTAAAATCTTGCATATTTTACTGAGTCTATGTGTAAATTAGTTTTTTATTGGTTTTTTATGCAATAATAGTTTGACAACTTGCATTTGAGGTGCTATAATTCAATTATCCCTAATAGAGGTGTTGAAATAATGAAGCTCAACTTGAAAGCGATAATCGTATTATTGCAAAATCGCATTTATATAAAAAGCTTATTGGAGGTATTACAATGAACATCAAAAATTCAAAAAAATCAACAGTCAATAAAACAAAATTCAAGGCTTGTGGTACAATCACATGCATACACAACGTGAATAACAAGTGCATTCAGAAAGAATGTGAAATGTACGAAAGATCTTTTAGGCAAGAATATTAGAATCATTAAAAATAAAACCCGACAAATTGTCGGGTTATTTTTTTATACCTTTTCAAGCTCTATGCAGGTATCATGTCCATTCAGGTTCTGGACTTCACAATCTAATTCTGATGATTCAATTACTTCTACAGCTAAAGTCTCCTTCATAATGTAGTCTCTGTATCTGTTCACTGCCTCAACTATCTCTTCAGGTCCCTTGAAAAAGACCTTGATATTGTCCATCATCTCATAGCCGTTGTTTTTACGCATCTGTTGAATCTTAGATATAAACTCTCTTGCATAGCCTTCATTTAACAGCTCATCATCAATATTAGTGTCAAGTATGACAAACAGATTATTTTCCATTGATACATTGAATCCTTCTTTGGATGTGATTCGTATATCCAGTATATCTTCTGTTACTCTGACAGATTCACCATTGACAACTAGTTCTATGCTGCCGCCATTTTGAACACAATTGATGATTTCAACAGCATCTGATTTGGATAAAACCTCCGCAAAAGCCTTGACGTTTTTACCCAATTTGGGGCCTGCAGTTCTGAAGTTAGGCTTGAGACTAAAGTTCATGAACGCATTCAAGTCCTTTTCAAACACCACTTGCTTGATATTGAGTTCCTCCATAATCAACGGAGTAAGGTCTGATATAGTGGTTTCATATACCCCATCAATGTGTATCTTTTGTAAAGGCTGTCTAACTTTGATTCTCTCCGTCTCCCTTGCTGCTCTTCCTAAGGTAACCAGATTTCTGACCAAGTCCATTCTTGTTTCTGTGTTTAGATCGATCAAATCTTTGTTAACTTCTGGAAAATAGCTTAAATGTACAGATACTTCACCAGTCAGATTTCGATAGATCTCCTCTGATAGGTACGGCGAAAACGGTGCCATCAACTGAGAGACACCTATCAGTATCTCCATTGTTGTATTATATACTGATTTTTTATCTTGTGACAATTCAGTTGCCCAGAATCTCCTTCTGGATCTTCTTATGTACCAGTTTGACAAGTCTTCATTAACAAATTCTTGGATAGCTCTTACGCACTTGGTTTGATCATATTGTGACATACTCTCTCTTACATAACCTGTAAGATTGTTGAATTTCGAAAGAATCCACCTATCTAGCTCTGGTCTTTCGTTATAAGGAACAAAGAAATCCTTTGGATCTATCTCATCAGTATTGGCATATAATGTAAAGAAGTTGTAAACATTTTTGATCGTTCCAAAAAACTTGCTCAATACTTCTTTTAAACCATCTTCATCAAATTTTGTCGGTGTCCAGGCAGGTGAAACATATAATAAATACCATCTCAAAGCGTCAGCACCGTACTTATCAAACATTTCAAACGGATCGACTGTGTTCCCTTTCGATTTGGACATCTTCTTGCCAAACTTATCCAATATCAGATCATTGACAAGAACGCGCTTATAAGGCGAGACACCTTTGACGAACGTTGAAATGGCAATTAGGGAGTAGAACCATCCCCTAGTCTGATCAATTCCCTCGCAAATAAAATCCGCTGGAAATAACTCATCGAAATTCTCCTTGTTTTCGAAGGGATAATGGTGTTGTGCAAATGGCATTGCACCGCTGTCAAACCAGCAGTCTATAACGTCTTTAACTCTTTCCATAGTACCACCGCATTCTGGACATTCAAAATGAATATCATCAACATATGGTCTATGTAACTCAATGTCCTCACTAATATCTTCTATAGCTTTTTCTACGAGTTCTTTTCTGGATCCTACACTCTCGATATGTCCACACTGACACGTCCAAATTGGCAACGGTGTTCCCCAGTATCTGCTTCTAGATATAGCCCAGTCATTTAAGTTCTCAAGCCAGTTGCCAAATCGTTTCTCACCTACATAAGGAGGATACCATTCAACGGAATTATTATTCTCTATCAGTTTATCCTTAAGCTTGGTCATAGCGATGTACCAGCTAGGTTTTGCATAATAGAGCAACGGCGTCCTACACCGCCAGCAATGCGGGTAGTTATGTAACAAGGCTTCTTTCTTGTATAGTTTTTCTTCATTTTTTAACCATTCGATAATTTCTGGATCGGCATCCATTACAAATTTGCCTTTCCATATTGTATCGATGTATTTCCCTGTTTCATCAACAGGCTGTAGAATCGGTAAATTGTACTTAAGTCCGGTTTGATAGTCATCTTCTCCAAAAGCCGGGGCAGTATGAACGATACCTGTTCCATCCTCTGTGGTTACGTAATTGCCACAGGTAACATAGAAAGCTTTTTTATCGGTTTTAACAAAAGGTATCAGTTGATCATATTCCTGATACTCCAGATCCTTGCCTTTCATTTCTTCAATGATCTCATACTCCTCTTTGAGAACTCTAGCTGCCGAATTTTTCTCAAGTATATAAACTGCATCCTCAGTTTTTGCTTTTATGTATGTTTCATCAGGATGAACTGTCAGGCAGACATTTGATGCCAATGTCCATGGCGTGGTAGTCCAGACAAGAAAATATTCATCTGAATCTTTTTTCTTGAATTTGACATAGACTGTTGACGTTTTTATTTCTTCATAGCCTTGTGCAACCTCATGCGAAGCAAGACCAGTTCCACATCTTGAACAATAAGGTAGAATCTTATGTCCTTCATATATGAAGCCCTCCTTATTCATCTTGTCCAATATCCACCATACACTCTCGATGTAATCATTCTCAAGGGTTATATAGGGATTGTCTAGGTCAATCATGTATGCCATTCTCTCTGTCATCTCTCGCCAGTTATTCTCATATTTGAATACGGATTCTTTGCATTTATGATTAAACTTATCTAGACCATAAGCTTCAATGTCTTGTTTGTTATTTAAGCCCAGCTGCTTCTCAACTTCGATTTCAACTGGAAGACCATGTGTATCCCAGCCAGCTTTTCTTTTGACTTGATAGCCCTCCATAGTCTTATATCTACAGACAGAATCCTTCAGCGCTCTAGCTATGACATGGTGAATTCCGGGATTGCCGTTAGCTGTAGGGGGACCTTCGTAAAAAATAAAGCTCTCCTTATCTGCTCTCGTTTGAACACTTTGATTGAGTATATCGACTTTATCCCAGTGATCTCTGATTTCTTTCTCATATTGGTTATACGGTGCTGCCGAAATATTCTTGAATATCTGTTTCATTTAATCCTCCCATTTAAAAAGTCCCTCTAAAATCAGGGACGAAATTCTCCGCGGTACCACCCAGGTTGCAGGTCAAAAAACCTGCCGCTCAAATAATTAACGCTTATCACGGGATATCTTACTCTTTTCTGATATCCGACTCATGGATGATTTTTACCTTAAGTCCGTTGATGGTCTTTCAGCCAAGGACCATGTCTCTGAAAACTTCACTAAGGCTACTGTTCCAATCAATGTCTTTATAATGATATAATTCAATACAATTGTTACTGAAATATGATATCGTATGAACAGGCTTTTGTCAACAAAAAGCAAAAAAGAGAGCTTTCACTCTCTTTTTATTTGATAATTTACCTGATTGGACAGATACCACTTTCACAGCTTTCATCACCAACGTCCAGTGTTGTTTCAACTGACTCGTATTTGTTTAGTAATGATGGTATGAAAGGTTTCATTTTAGCCACTCTTTCATTATACTCTTCTTCGTCTATCGACTCGTAAGGTAGCAGTTCGTAGAAACTATCATCAAGTGATAGGAACGATAACGCAACCACGTCATCCCAATTGTCCCAGACCCACTCCTCTACACCTTCCCACTCGTTGTCACGAACGTGTATAGTAATAGAACAATTATGGTCAACATAGTGCTCCATGAACAATTTGTAATCTTCAAGCTGTTCAATGGCTGTAACGTCATATTTCGTTCTTCCCGGTGGAGATTTTATCGGGAATTCTATAACTTTAGTCGTACAGGTTGCCTCATCTTGTCCAACTTCTGGGAAGATTGGGTATTCAAGATCCTCACATACCTTTACCATAGGGTCATGAGCATTAACCCTGACACGTCTTATAAAGTAAGGAGAATGAGAATAATGCACACCACTTGATACGATTGGCAACTGTGATAAAGTCCCTTCAGGTTTGACAGTGGTAACCAATATAGGAGCACTTTCACCTATTTGCGCAGCATACTTGGCAGCCTCATCCTTTGCGGCCTTACGCATTTTTTCAAGGACTTCAGCTTGCTCTTTTCGATCAAGTTTACAGGCATTGACCATATCTTGCCAGCCTGTCAATGAACAACCTGTCAGCTTATCTCTTTGTTGAACTGAATCCCAAGCTGGGATTTCCAATTCGACACAAGTCATTCTATAGGCTGATCTAACTGATAATCTTTGGGCCTCTAGTAATCCGTCAATATCTAAAGATCCGTCTTCATTGACAAAAGCAAAGACATTCACTGTTGTCAGATTGCACAAGCCATTTGAATCAAGCAGTATCTCCCCACACGGATTAACACCATTCATGTTGTCTCTTCTCTTTTTACCAGCGGTTTCATTAACCCATCCTGGTTCGCCTGAATATCTCATTTGCTGTATTTGCCAATGGAGCATTTCTCTAGAAGGTTTTTCTTTATAATAGATGGAGTTGTTGCTCATCTGTCTGTGAATGATGTCTTTATCCACAATCCATTGTCCATCAATCTGCTTATAAAGCTTGTTTTTAGCTTCCATGCATTCTTTATCATCGGGGTCAATTAAAACAATCTCCGCTGTCCTTCTGACACCTCCAACGACAACATTTTCACCAATTATATTGGCAACATCCAGGCAGTCAATCGGTTTCAATTTAACTCTGACGCTATCCTCAATCGTTGCTCTCTTTTTAAGAACCTTGTCAATCTTCAGAAACATATTTTTAAGACTTGAATGTCCGCTGGCAGTACCTCCAAAGGTTTTAAGCTGCTCCCCCTTTGGTCTTACGTTGTCATAATTGATAATGATGGTTTTAATATTTCTGTACTCGTTGCTATAAATAACATCAAAAAAGTATCCTAGTGATTGAACCCAACCTTCTTTGCTGTCTCCCACAATAATCTTGACCGTATTGTTATACAAAAATTCAAGACTTGTATTATCTTCTCTTTTTTTGATTTCGATTGGAGTGAAGTCCTCATGAACAATCTCAAAGTCGGTTCTTATTTTAGGTAGCTTTGCGACATCGTCTTTTAAAACCCTCACACCGACGCCAGAACCGATCATAAGTAGATAGAACAGATCCCTGTAAGCCTTAAAGCTATCAATCACCTGAAAGGCACAATTAAAATTTGCCATTGGATAGTGCTCAGCTACCGGTGTACCGCCTACCCAAAACGTTCTACCTGACAAGAATTGCTTGAGATTGAAGATGTTGTCATAAAGTCTTTCGGCCTCATCTTTTGTTGTTGGAACAAGACTGCAGTTATACTCTACTGCTCTTCTCACTGTTTCCCACCAATACTCTCTTCTTCTCTCTTCTGAAAGCCATCTTGAATAGGTTCTATAATAGACAAAGTTACCCAACTGTTTCATAGGGGATTCTTTATGCTTATAATTGCTAATGAATTCTTCAGATAAAACTCTACCGTCACGTCTCTTTCTTGCGTCTCTGGACTTGTCTCTCTCATATCTATATAGAATATACCTTTTTGCAACATCTTTTCGACTACTGTCCATTAGCCTATCTTCCACCATGTCTTGAATGATTTCGACTGTGATGGCTTTATTCGATGATGTCACAATATTTCTTATGTCGCTAGCTATTGACTGAGCAATTTCTACATTAGCGCCATCCTTAGTTTCATTCATGGCTTTTATAATTGCATTAACAATTTTCTCGCTTCTGAAATCTACTATTTCTCCTGTCCTTTTTAGTATTTGTGCCATTTGATACCCTCCCAACATATAGTGTTTCTAAGTAAAAAAATAAACCTGAATACACAATATATTGTATCACCAGGTTCAGGGTTAGTCAAATGATTACCCTCATTTTTATCTCTTTCTATAAGCATTAATAATACTTGCTTATACGCTATTTGCATAATTATAGTTTTGACTTGTACTGACAAAAAGTCTTGTTTTGCAAATGATTCAAGCTTCTAAATCTTTCTTATGTTTTTTTACCTCAATCCAATCTCCAATCTACCTTCTCTATGCCGTACTTTTCAAGGAAGTCATTTGCCTTGCTGAAGTGCTTGCTGCCGAAAAATCCTCTGTAGGCTGATAATGGACTTGGATGTGGCGCAGTCAGCACTAAGTGCTTAGAATTAGTAAGCATTGATTTTTTATTCTGTGCCGGTTTTCCCCATAGAAAAATAACAATTGGACGATTTTGTGTATTAACAGCCTGAATGACGGCATCTGTAAACTTTTCCCATCCCATGCCTTGATGCGAATTGGCTTGGTGTGCTCTAACAGTAAGTACCGTATTTAAAAGCAATACGCCTTGGTCTGCCCATTTTTTCAAGTACCCGTGGTTAGGTATCGTGCATCCGATATCATCATGTAATTCTTTATAAATGTTCTGAAGTGATGGTGGTATCTTTTGTCCAGGCATTACCGAGAAACTTAATCCGTGGGCTTGATTTTCATTGTGATAAGGGTCTTGGCCTAGTAGCAAGACTTTTGTGTTCTTCAAAGGCGTGTAATGGAGCGCATTGAAGATATCATGCTTGTCAGGATAAACGACACGAGTTTTATACTCTGATATCAGAAATTTGCGTAATTCAATATAATATTGTTTTTCAAATTCTTTTGAAAGCACTTCATTCCAATCGTTATTTAAGATTTGAGACATAATTCCTCCAGTATGCATACATGCCAATAATTATTCATGATTTTCAAATGATGAACATTTTTGTTATTAGCATATCCTCAATATTGTCTGTAGTATAGCTGACCTTGTATGAATCTATCCTCTTGACGCCTGGGTAATAAGAAGCTCTTAATGCTTTCATATGTGTATTGTAACTTATGCTGACTTCAAACGAATTAGGTAATACGACATGACATTTATCTATACTCCCGATTGCTTGAATTGTTTTTTCTCTCAACAAATCCAAAGCATCCGCTCTATTCAGGCTGATAACACCATCACCAAAGCCCTCTTTCATTGGTGCGGTAATAATACTCTCATTGAAACTTTCTGCCCAATCGCAAATCATTTTATCTCCTGATATCATTATTACCGGCACCCCAAATTTAGCTGCAGCATATGCATGCAATAGATATTCGGAGCAGATCATATCATTAAGCATCATTTTATTGACCATTGTATGCATTGTATGGGACAGCGGATTTCCTGTCATAGATGCAGCTGAATGATATCCTAAAAATATAGCCGCGTCAAATGTGCTATCCAATCCTTGGACCATTGAATAGGGGCTACCCAACCATTCTCTTATTATTTTTACATTCTTTGGGAGCATATCGTAAAAAATATTCTTCCCAGTATCATGAGCGTCCTTGACAACAATTTCGTCAACGCCGTTTTCCAATAAGGTTTCACAAACTGCCTTAACTTCAAGTGTCATTTCTTCAGCTGCTTTGAAGTGTTCTGCTTCTCCTAGGATTGTTTCTTTCCAACTTGTAACGCCTGCACATCCTTCAATATCTGCACTAATAAATATTTTCATTTCTTCCTCCTGAATATTTAGTACCTCAAATCCTCATCTAGTATAATGCCTTCGGCTATTATATTTGTATCTCCTATCAACTGGAGTTTTTCTAGATTTTCACCATTCATCCGAATTGCGATATCCAGTGAGCCTCCTGGGACATTGATTCTTATCAAATCTTTTTCATGCTCTTTTCTCAAGAATAACGTCAAAGCGACACATGCAGAGCCAGTCCCACAAGCTAAAGTAAAGTCCTCAACACCTCTTTCATAAGTCCTCACTGTTACTGTCAGATCTTCCTCAATATCATAAAAATTAATATTGGCACCTTTAGAAAACGTTTCATGATAACGCAATGCTGTGGCAAGTCCAATCAAACTCGTATCATCGGCATTTTTTAGTCCTTTATACTCTATAACCACATGTGGAAGTCCCGGATTTCCAAGCTCTATATATGATACAAGATAATCGACCTGATTTACAGAAACAGTCTTATGCAATTCCATTATCTCGGGGAGGTTAAGCAAAACACCGACCAGTCTATCCTTTATCACCTCGCCTGTGACAACACCAGCTGTAGTTACGAAAGTCATTCGTTTCTTGGCTATTCCATTCACATAAGCATATCTTGTTATACATCGAGCTCCATTTCCGCACATCTCTCCTATGCTGCCATCTGAATTAAAAAACCTCATTCTAAAATCAGTGTGATCATCAGTAGTTTCCAATGCCATCAAGCCATCCGATCCAATAGAGAGGCGTCTTGTACAGATTTTTTTTGCCAATGTCTGAAGTTGATCAGATGATAATACGTATTGTCGATTGTCAATAATAATAAAGTCATTCCCCAAACCCTGCATTTTTGTAAACCTTATGTCCATAATCATTGCCTCCTCAGATGAGTTTATCGTTCTCAATTTGTTAAGTTATAGCACACTTTTGAAAAATCTGTAAAAGTTTCCTCCTATAATCTTCTTAAGTGTTTCTTCCGAATATCCTCTTCTAAGAAGCTCCTCTGTGATTTCTAAGCTTTCTTCATGGTTTTCCAATACGTCAACTCCTGGTTCTGAGCTAAAAAGGAGATTGCAAAGGTCAAAACCAAATCCAATATTGTAATCACTTGACTCAAGAATTATATGTTCGATGTGATTACAGATTTGTTCAATATTCTGTTGATCGTTTTCCAACGAAACAATTTTCTTATAGGTATTCAATCCGATAACACCATTTCTTTCGCCTATGGCTTTAATCTGGTCATTATTCAGATTTCTTCTAATTGGATTTAAATCTCGAGAGTTCGAGTGCGATGCTATAAACGGCTTTTTCGTGTATTTGATCAAATCATCAAATCCTTCATCATTGAGATGGCTAGCATCTATAAACATCCCAAGCTCTTCAGCTTTTTTGACCACTTGTATACCAAATGGTGTCAGTCCTCCTCTTGCTCCTTCCTCAGGATCTCCAAAATAACTGCCATCTGCCACGTAATTTCTTCTGCTCCATGTCAATCCGAGGCCTCTCACACCTAATCTATAAAATATCGTCAATAAGTCTAAATCATTTAGAATCGGGGCTGCACCTTCCAGAGATATGATAATGCCAATTTTCCCATCATTCAAAGCTATATCCATATCATCGCTGCTTTTAACAAGCATCAAGCTGTCACTGCAGTCTTCAATTTCTTCGATGATATCATTTACCTGGTTCAGAGCCACGTGTAATGCCATTTCCGGAATAAAGATGGATTCCACATACACTGCAGCAACAATTAAATCAAACCCACCTTTTCTAAAACTATCAAGGTAATATGTTTCAATAATTTTAGACTCTCCCTTTCTTTTTTTGTCGAAAATAATCCCACCCAAATCGAGATGGGCATCTACAACAACATTGTTTTTATGTAAATCGATAGCCTTTTTATAAAATTCCATTCATTTCTCCTCGTTGATATTATATTGTTAATTTATTTATTGTTTAATAATGAGATTGCATTTTCAACTTGTAGAAGAATACCCGTTTTTATACAATCTTCATCAACTAAAAACATTGGATGATGACCTTTATGTACTATGTTTTGATTGATATTGCCACATCCCAAGTTATAAAATGCACCTTTTGCTTTGTCTAAAAAAAACGAAAAGTCTTCTGCACCTAAACTAGGTTCATTCGCAATATAGACATGGTCTTTTCCCAACAATTCAACTGCTTTTTCTTTTAGTATATCAACTACTTCATCATTATTAACCAGCGCTTTGTATCCTTCGGTAAATTCAACTCTGCCTATACCCCCCATAGAACTACAAGTATTTTCCACAATACGAATAATGTTATTCTTAGCGCTTTGTCTTTGTTGTTCGTTGAGTGCTCTTAAGGTACCTGTCATATGTACTTTATCTGCAATAATATTTGATCCACTGCCACCTTGTATAGTCCCAATCGAAATGACAACAGATTCAATTGGCGAGATGTTTCTGCTAACTACTGTCTGTAGTGCTGTTATGAGATGTCCTGCTATGACGATTGCATCAACAGTATCTTGAGGATATGCTCCATGTCCAGCTTTCCCTGATACATTTATGGTGAATTCATCCGTAGATGCATTCATTTTATTATATTTGAATTGAACACTTCCTGTCGGTATATTTACTGATACGTGTAACCCAATCACAAAATCGACTTTGGGATTATCCATACATCCTTCATTGATCATAGGTAATGCCCCACCAACAGTTTCTTCAGCAGGTTGAAAGAATAACTTAACATTTCCTGTCAAATCATTTTCCATTTTTTTTAGGATCTGCCCGGCTCCTAATAAAATCGCCGTATGAACATCGTGCCCACAAGCATGCATTTTATTTGGATGAACGGACTTAAAACTCAGGTCTGTTTTTTCTTCTATGGGAAGAGCATCTATATCTGCTCTTATAGCTACAGTTTTTCCTCCATTTTGCCCTTTAATAACTCCCACTACACCTGTGTTTGCAATCGAATAGTTTTCTATATTATTTTTGTCTAGAAATCCCTTAATGATTTCAGCCGTTCTGTATTCCTCCATTCCTAATTCCGGATGGGCATGAATATCCCGTCTGATGCTTATTATTTCTTCAATTATTAAATCAATTTCATCTTTTAGAACCATTTATGCCCCTCCCAAATCAGTAGTGGATTCTTTTTACATGTATTATAATATATAATTAAGTTTTATAAGTAAATGATTTTATTTCATTTTTAAAATGTAATCGTATTTTCCTGAAAATAGGAAAGCAAATGTCAGTAATCGGACTGTACCAACTTAATCATAATACTAAATCCCGAAAAAACACGATTTTTCCAGGTAAGTTATCTTTTGCACTTGGCATAATCTTTGCATATAGTTAATCGAATGGCATAGGAGGATTGATTTGATATGGTTGATAAGAATTATAATCTTTATAGAGATACATACTTTGAAATAGATTTAGATCATTTATCTTATAATATCAGTGAAGTTCAAAAGTTCATCTCTGATCAGACAAAGATTGCTGCAGTCGTTAAAGCGAATGCTTATGGTTTTGGTTCTGTTGATATAGCACCAACCTTGATTGATGGTGGCGTTGAATACTTAGCTGTTGCCAATTTGGGTGAAGCAATCGAGTTAAGAAATCATTATTCTAATTATCCAATATTAATTATGGGTCATACTCCTGATCGGTATCTGAAAGAAGTGATTGAAAACAATTTATGTCAAACTATATTCACTCTTGATCAAGCTATATCACTATCTGAATTAGGTTATAAATATGCCAGGAAAGCAAACATTCAAATCAAATATGATACGGGTTTCAACAGACTAGGTTTCAAAGCCAATCAAAATTCAAAAGATGAAATTCTACATATATTGAATCTCGAAAACATTAATGTTAAGGGGATCTTTTCGCACCTGGCTTTAACTTCATATGCTGATGACCTCCTCCAACTAAATAAGTTTAAAGATCTGATAGACTTTATTCAAAAAAATAATTATAATATTGATTGTTATCATATATGTGATAGCATATCGGGCATAGATTACAAAGATTTTAGATTAGACATGATTCGACTTGGAGCAGCAATGTTCGGATTGAAGTCTTATAAAAACGAAGATATTACTTTGAAAAATGTCGGAACCTTAAAAACACGAATCTCGAGTATAAAAACAATCGATAAATCAGAAGGCGTAGGATATGATTACACTTGGAAAGCTAAAAGAGACTCTGTCATAGCAACACTGCCTTTTGGATATGCCGATGGTTATCCAAGAAACATGAGGGATAAAGGTGAAGTCACAATCAAGGGAGTAAGAGTACCAATAATAGGCGTTATCTGTATGGATCAATGCATTGTAGATATTACTGATTTAACAAATATTGAAGTAGGAACAGAAGTTGTTATCTTTGGTGATGGTAACAATAATTCTGTGACTATACAAGAACTGGCAGAAAAATCACAAACAAATAAAAACGATATCGTAACAAGAATAAGCAGGCGTGTCCCAAGAGTTTATCTGAAGAATAAAAACATTAGTCATGTGAGTAATTATTTGTTATGATTAAGCATTATAACGATTTGGAGGAAATTATTATGTTTGAAGTTATCAACAATGAACTACATGTAGATGGATATTCTACTTCACAATTAGCCAAAGATTATGGTACCCCTTTGTATGTCTATTCCGAGAATAAAATCATTGATAAAATCAATGAAATAAAAATGCATTTTTTGAGCAAATATCCTAAAACTCATGCCGCATATGCATGTAAAGCCTTTTGTACGCTTTACATGTGCAAACTAATAGAAAGAGAAGGATTATGGCTTGATGTTGTAAGCGGTGGTGAACTTTATACTGCCATCAGGGCAGGTTTCCCCAGTAATAGAATTGAATTCAATGGCAATAACAAATCCGAAGGCGAGCTTCTAATGGCATTGGATTATAACATTGCGAGAATTGTTGTTGATAATGTTTCTGAACTTACTTTTCTCGATGAATTATGCCAAAAAAAAGGTGTCACCACTAAGATTCTATTTAGAATAACTCCGGGTGTAGGAAGCTCAACCCATGAATATATTACTACTGGCACTAAGGATTCAAAATTTGGAATCCCTTTAGATGAAAACATCATGTTTCCAGCAATTGAATATGCGATAAAAAGCAAGAATCTAGATTTCTTGGGTTTTCATTTTCATGTAGGCTCTCAACTACATGATACATTTGCACATATGGGAGCACTCGAAACAGTTTTAAATCTATTGAAAGAGACAAAGAGTAGATTCGATTATGAGATTAAAGACTTCAATATGGGTGGTGGATTTGGAATAAAGTATATAGATGAGGATAAACCACTTCAGCTTTCAGATTTTGTCGATCCTATTATGAAGCGTTTGTCAGAATTTTGTGTAGAAAATGATTTGACCAGACCTTCAGTCTCTATGGAACCGGGAAGATTCATTATCGGTGAAGCAGGTTTGCAATTATATACCGTTGGCAATGTCAAGGAAATACCTGGAATTAGAACCTATGTATCTGTTGATGGTGGTATGACTGACAACATCCGACCAGGATTATACGGTGCTAAGTATGATGCTATCATTGCCAATAAAGCAAACACTCCAAAGGATTCTCTTGTTTATATAAGTGGTAAATGCTGTGAGTCGACAGATATAATCATTAAAAATCTGAAATGTCACTTACCAGAAAGCGGAGATATCCTTGCTGTTTTTTCTACCGGTGCATATGGCTATTCCATGGCGAATAACTATAATAAACTACCTTTTCCAGCTGTTGTAGCCATTAAAGATGGTAATCCTAAACTAATTGTAAAAAGACAAACCTATGAACAGATAATAGAAAACGAGATTCTGTGAATATTCTTAAGATAACACTAAAAAACCACCTATCTAAATGATGGGTGGTTTTTTCTTGAATCCAGCGACGACCTACTTTCCCAGGCAGTCACCCACCAAGTATCATCAGCGCAGAAGGGCTTAACTACTGTGTTCGGGATGGGAACAGGTGTGGCCCCTTCGCTATTGCCACTGGATTCTATTAAGTAATGCTTCAGATTAGAACGTCACGCAGTTTCGCAAATCAGATTTGTTCACTCGCTTAGCTCGTGCAAATCTGGTGCTCATTGCGGTTGACCTACCATCAATCGATTTGTCGCTTGCGCGCCAATCAATTGGGTTAGGGACATACGAACCTTCAAAACTGGACAGGAAAGTTGAATTTCATGAATTGGTCAAGACCTCGACCGATTAGTATCACTCAGCTGAAAACATTGCTGTTCTTACACCTGTGACCTATCTACCAGGTGGTCTTCCTG